>CAZTPH010000091.1:0-5923 GCA_964614705.1 uncultured Coxiellaceae bacterium | reverse complement strand
CCAAAAGGCACGCCAGATAATGGATTCAGACGATTTGACAAAAGAAAATGAGTTTATCTCTCCGACAGTAGCACCGAATTCCTCCGGTAATATAATCTGCGTCTTTGCAGCGATTCCCGAGCTAACAAAAAATGCTGATAAATAGCAGATTTTAGAAACCAAAAGTAAATATTTTTCGTAAACTATAGCCATTTTAATGCCTAAAGGGAGTTAAAATAGGATTTGTAAGAAAACATTTATCAGCAGATGGCTTACATCTGGCCGTTTGCAATAGCCTATATAAAGAGAGACTACCGAAGTACGCTAAATCCGATATAAGCTGGCGAGATTGTATCATGTCAGGACTTGCCATTGTTGGATTAAAATTCCCGTCGCTACTCCAATTTGAAGAAGAAAAAAGGAAAAAGGTTATCGGGCATAACCTTAAGAACCTATATCATGTAACCAAAATACCGAGTGATGCCTGTTTAAGAGAGCGGTTAGATACTTTATCGCCAAATAATTTAAGACGCCCGTTTAGAACGATATTTGCTTTTCTCCAGCGTAGGAAGATGCTTGATCGATACCTATACTTTGGTAAATATTATTTAATATCTTTATATGGAACTGGGCAGCATTCGTCGAACAAGATACATTGTAAAAATTGTTGTGAAAAGCATCATAAAACGGGGAAGTGACTTATTATCACCAGATGCTGGGAGCTGCGATAGTGCATCCTGATGAACAAGTAGTTATTCCGATTGCTCTGGAACCTATTGTAAAAGGAGATGGCAAGAACAAAAACGATTGCGAGAGGAATGCGTCAAAAAGGCTATTAAAAGATTTTCGTCGCAAACATCCTCATTTAAAAACGATTATTTTAGAAGATACTTTAGCTTCTAATTACCCACATTTTTCCCTTTTAGATGAATTAAAATTGCAATACATAATAGGTTAATAGATGTAAAACCAGGGGACCATGATTTTTTATTTGATTGGATAAAGCAAGCCAAAGCTAACGAAGTTGTTATAAACAATGGTAGCACTAAACATATTTTCGCTACGTAAACAATGTTCCGCTAAATGACGAGAACTATAATTATCGAGTTAATGTTTTTGAATATTGGGAAGAAAAGCTTAGTGGTCAAAAGCAGTATTTTAGTTGGGTAACAAATTTGGAAATAACTCCAAACAATGTGTTCGCTTTGATGCGGGCAGGTAGAGCGAGGTGGAAAATAGAGAATGAGACGTTTAACACCCTTAAAAATGGCGGATATACCTTTGAACACAATTACGGGCATGGCAAGAATAATTTGTGCTCGGTTATGACAATGCTAATGTTATTAGCTTTTTTAATCGACCAAGTGCAGTTTCTTTGTTGTAATTTGCGCAAAAAACTAAAAGAGAAGTTTCGTATATGGCATAAACCTAAAAACAGCAGTTGAAAAATGTGATAAACTTGTAACCATTTGAAATAATTAATCAAATGGTGGCAAATGAAAGCAAAAAAGATTCACCAAATTGGTGAGCCTAGAAACACGAAAATCATATCTAAATCTGAGCTTATACCCGTAGATACTTTTGGGGGAAAAGTTTACATTAAATGGGATAGCCAAGGATCATTGACCCCTCTCGGGCAATTAGCATTTTTTATTGAGTTTTTAAAAACCGGAGGAATATTCAACGAGTGGGTTGATAAATGCCCGATGTTTTTTAATAGCCCAAATGCACCAAATAAAAGGGACATATTGGGAACAATATTGCTCTCGATATTAGCAGGACATAAGCGGTATTCACACATGACAAGCATCTACTGTGACAATGTAAACCCTGATCTTTTGGGGTTGCAAAAAGTGGTTAGCGAAGATGCCGTAAGGCGAGCGTTGAGAGATAATATTGAAGAAGCATCTGGAATTAGTTGGCTACAGGAATCTCTGCTAAGAACATATGGCCCACTATTAACTGAACCTTGGATTTTAGATGTTGATACTACTGTGAAGCCGCTATATGGAAAGCAAGAAGGTGCTATGGTTGGCTATAATCCTCGTAAGCCCGGTAGACCCTCACACGTTTATCACTCATATATGATATCAAATATACGCCTTATTCTTGATGTCGAAGTACAAGCTGGCAACCAAAATACTGGTAAACATACAGCACCTGGATTATGGAAATTCATAGAAAATCTTTCTAAAAACAGATGGCCGAAATTTATACGTGGAGATTGTAGTTTCGGTACTGACGAAATAATGGCGAAAGCTGAGTCTATGAAACTACCATATTTATTTAAACTCAAACAAAGTAAGAATGTTAAAAAATTAATTAGTAGATGCGCCTGGATGGAGGGATGGAGCTATGTTGGACAAAAATGGCAAGGCATTGAGTCTGAACTACAGTTACAAGGATGGGAAAGCACCAGGCGAGTGATAGTTCTTAGAAAACCAATACCCAAAGAATTAAATGTTGTCTCTGATGATAAAAAAACGGGACAACTTGAGCTAAATTTTGCTGAGATTGGTATTGACATGCAAGTATATGAATATGCTGTATTAGTAACGTCATTAAAAGATGATATTGATGTTGTCGCGCAGTACTATAGGGATAGAGCTGATAGTGAAAATAATTACGATGAATTAAAGAACCAATGGGGTTGGCTGGGTTACACTACACAAGATTTAAAACGCAGTGCCATGATGGCCAGAATAATTGCATTAGTTTATAACTGGTGGACATTATTTGTGCGTTTGATTAATCCTAATAAGCATACTGAAGCATTAACGAGCAGACCATTGTTACTACACGCAGTGGGCAAGAAAGCTACTCATGCCAACCAAACTATATTGACTATTAGCAGCACGCATGGTGAGGCGCCGAGGATTCATAGGCGTTTAGCCAAGGTATCAGGCTTCTTTAAGAGATTACAATCAAATGCGGGGCAGTTGACTTTGATTGAATGTTGGTACCATATTTTAAGCGCTGCTTTTATAAAATATCTGAAGGGTCGTGTATTGAAACCACCAAATTTACTTTCTCAAAGTTGCTAAACCAAAAAATAACATGGCTTTTTAGATCAGAAAATTCAGAAAAATCACTGAAAGTGGTGGCACTCAACTGCTGTTTTTAGGATAATGGATCCAATCTGAATGATATTGTAGATCTAATGTCGTTAGTAAGGCCCTGCACCGAGAATCTTGCTTGCGATGTACCATATCTTGTTAATTTGTGGAGGAATCTTGGGCCTCAAAACCCATCTCCACAAATTGACATTTGATGATTTATGGAGATAATATTCCCTTTGGTGTCTAAAGAGGGGTGAAATCGTATGGTAGACTTTATCGGTCGCGAAGAAGAGCTGGCAATATTAGCTTCTCTCCTAAAAAAGAAAAGCGCTAGTTTAGCGGTTGTAAAAGGTAGACGAAGGATAGGGAAAAGCCGTCTAATTGAGGAGTTTACAAAAAGACATGATTTTAATGCTTGTTACGTTTTATCTGGTGTTGTACCAACTGAAAAAACCACTGCCCAATCTCAACGCGATGCATTTGCCAGTCAATTAAGTATACAAACAGGGCTTCCAGAAATTAAAGCTGATAATTGGAGTAAGTTGTTTTTATTGCTATTTGAAAAAATTAAGTCCGGCAAGATAATTTTATTGCTAGATGAGATTTCGTGGATGGGATCCAAGGATCCCGATTTTTTGGGTAAGCTCAAAAATGCTTGGGATTGGCATTTTAAAAAAAATGATCGACTTATTATTGTATTATGTGGCTCTGTTTCTGTATGGATAGAAAAAAACATTCTATCAAGTTCTGGCTTTGTTGGTCGCATCTCTTTAGACTTAACTCTAAAAGAACTTCCGCTATGTGATAGTATTAAATTTTGGGGAAAGCAGGCCAGGCAGACAAGTGCTTATGAAAAACTTAAGGTTTTGGGAGTAACTGGCGGGGTCCCACTATACTTAGAGCATATTGATAAAACCATATCTGCGGAAGAAAACATAAAAAATCTCTGTTTTACTTCATATGGAGTTTTATTCGACGAATTTGAAAAGCTTTTTTCTGATTTGTTTTCCAAACGCAGCAAAAAATATAAAAAAATCTTGATGTATTTAGCTAGCAAACCTGCTTCTCAAGAGGAAATCGGTAAACTTTTGGATCTTAAAAGATCGGGAGATGTTGGTGCATATCTGGATGAATTGCAGAAGTCAGGATTTATCTCTCGAGACCATACCTGGAATATCAAAGATGGAAAAATTTCTACTCTTAGCCAATATCGTCTTTCTGACAATTATACTCGTTTTTATCTAAAATATGTTTTACCTAATCGACCAGGAATAGAACAAGGAAAGTTTAATAAAGCATTAATAGGCAGCCTGCCAAACTGGAGTACCATAATGGGATTACAGTTCGAGAATTTGGTTTTAAACAACCGTCAATTATTATGGCATTTTCTAGGAATAAAACCGGAAGAGATAGTTTGTGATAACCCATATTTTCAGAAGAACACACAGCGTAATGCAGGATGCCAAATAGACTATTTGATTCAAACCAAGCATAATACTTTATATATTTGTGAAATTAAATTTTCTAAAAATGAGTTAGCAATGAACATAGTAAGAGATTATCAGAAAAAAATAGCTACTATTGCTATGCCAAAACGTTTCTCATTTCGGTCAGTGTTAATACATGTTAATGGAGTAACGGCTGATGTTGAAGAAAGTGGATTTTTTTCGGCAATAATATCTTTTGGACAGTTTCTTAGTACCTGCGGTTATCACTAACCATACCTAAATAGGTTATTTGCGCATGGTACTTTTGCGAGGATCAGTTGCACTTTGTACGCCAAAAGTAGTGTGCGTCCCATGTTAAAAATTGTTATCAATCAAGTAACTAAAAATTAAACCGCCAACCACGAACCAGAGGGTCGGTGGTTCGATAAATTCGGCAGGATTGCCGAATTTACACTACGCATCCCTGCTTCGCGCACTACGTGCTTGGCAAAAAGCGCCAATTCAAATTCGTTCCATACGAATTTGTCGCAACTGCCGAAGGCAGGCCCGAGCGTTTTTAGCAAGGGCGAGGGTACAGGAAGTACCCGAGTAATCTCTCCGGGCGCGCCAAATGAAAAAGTTGGCAAACCCTGCTTTTGCGACGTATAATCCTAAAAGCAGTGTAACCACCGTTTTTAGAATGATGTAAAAGGAGAACTAAAATGGCAGAAAAATTCAAATCAGTTTATCAGTTCAAGATAACTCTTAAAAATGTCAAGTCTCCTGTCTGGCGGAGAATACAGGTGCCAGATAATTATAGCTTTTATGATTTGCATGTTGCTATTCAAGATGCGATGGGTTGGAGCGATTATCATCTTCACGAATTTAGAGTTATAGATCCAAAATATGGCGAAGAAATTGCTATTGGTATACCTGATGATGAAGGATTTTCCGATCAAGAAATAGCTCCTGGTTGGAAGAAGTTGATTCGTAAATATTTTTCAGAAAAATATTGTAACACTTGCTCCTATCTCTATGATTTCGGTGATGGTTGGGAGCATAAGATAAAATTGGAAAAAATATTACCTGTCATGCCGGAATTTAGTTATCCATTATGCATTGATGGAAAAAGGGCTTGTCCTCCTGAAGATTGTGGAGGTTTTTCTGGCTACAGCAGATTTCTACAAATAATATGTGATCCTAATCACGAAGATCATCAAAGCATGCTAGATTGGATAGGTGGGGAGTTTGATCCAGAAGAATTTAACCCTCAAGAGGTGGTTTTTGACAATCCTAAAGAAAGATGGAAATTAGCTTTTAAAGGTTAAACCTAAAAAACTTGATGACAAAGATTTTGTTTTTCTCCCGGTAGTTCTTCGGTGCCAGGGCCCCACTAACGACGATAAATAAAATAGATGAGGATAAGGCCCCAGTTATAAGAATAGCATGTTTTTATTT
>CAZTPH010000090.1:0-5973 GCA_964614705.1 uncultured Coxiellaceae bacterium | reverse complement strand
ACCTAAAAATATAACTATATACCAGTTTTACTTACTCACTAAGTACTTTTCCCCAATAGACTTTAGCTACTTCATTAGGATAATCCGCGCGGAAAATTTAAGCTTATGTTAATAAACAAAGTTTTTGACAAAAGAGGTAAGGTTTTCTTAAGGATTTACTGCTACACTAACAGTGCTACACTAACAGTGGCGGTAGTAAAATAAACTAAAATTTCAAACAGGTATTTATATGAAAATATTTGATTGGCTAAAACCAGCAAAACATATCTCAAGACTTCCTCATGAACAAGTAGAAAGCGCATATAGAAAATATCGGATCAATAATTTTATCGGTATTTTTATGGGTTATGCTGCTTATTATTTGTTGCGTGGTAATTTTTCCTTAGCCATGCCATTTTTATCAAAAATGGGACATTATTCAAAGACCGACTTAGGGAAGGTAGCGGGAATATTAACCGTTGCCTACGGGATTAGTAAATTTATTATGGGTAATATTTCAGACCGCAGCAACCCCAGATATTTCATCGCTGTTGGTCTTGCAATTTCAGTTATAGTAAATTTAATATTTGGTCTTGCACCTGGAATAACATCTAGCCTTCTTTTTATGTACGTATTAATGTTTACTAATGGTTGGGCACAAGGGATGGGATCTCCTCCATGTTATCGTACTGTCGCTCACTGGTATCCTATTAGTAAACGCGGTGAAATCATGTCGGCTTGGAATGTGGCTCACAATCTGGGAGCAGCCATTCTAGGAGCTATTAGCGCCTATGTTATTCCAAATATATCATTCTTAAATTGGCAAGCTATCTTTTATCTACCCGCCATAATCACCATAATGATTATAGTGTCAGTGGTATTGCTGATGAGGGACACACCTCAATCTGTTGGTTTAATGCCAGTTGAAGAGTATAGCAACGAATATCCAGAGAATGCCGACAAACAATCATTAAAAGAGGGCGAAAAAGAACTATCTGCTAAAGAGATTATCTTTAAGTACGTTTTAGTTAACAAATATGTTTGGTTCTTAGGTTTGGCTAACATATTTGTCTATTTCATCCGCTATGGCGTATTAAATTGGGCACCATTGTATCTAACCGAAGTAAAAGGGCTAGTGATTTCAAAATCTGGGATTTCTTATATAATTTACGAACTAGCTGGTATAGCTGGTATGTTATTTTGCGGTTATATTAGTGATAAATTATTCAAAGGTAAAAGAGCCCCTGTCAGTATGATATCTATGACGATCGTATTTGCAGGAGTAATGCTTTACTGGTTAAGTAATAGTATTGCAATGAATTATCTTGCACTATTTATGATCGGTATGTTTATCTACGGCCCGGTAATGTTGGTTGGCGTTCAAGTAGTAGACTTAATGCCTAAAAAAGCTGTAGGCACTACCATTGGATTACTTGGCTTGTTTGGCTATTGGGGAGGAAGTTTGGGCGCCACTGCAGGATTCGGAGTGCTAGTAGACATCTTTGGCTGGAATGGCGGATTTTTAACTCTAGCAATCTCATGTGCACTTGCCATATTCTTCTTTAGCTTAACCTTGAGAATCAAGAGCGTCACTAAAAACGCAAAGAAATAATTTAGGCAAATTCATGCCCATATCTACCCGAGAGTTTATCTCGGGTAGATGTTTAATCAATATCCAGATGAGCTGCTATCCAATAATCCATCTTTAGAGCTTAACTAGGAGCCTATCCTCAATTCGATACAAAGATACCAACATAGCTGCCTATAACGGATCTTCCAGGCATTTTTTTATAAAATACTTATAATTTCAACGCGATACATATATTTTTTGCTAATATAGTGGTCACTAAATAAACGGAATATTTGCAATCTAGCATTGACAAAGTTAGTTAATCGTAGATAATAGTAGTCACTATGTTTATAGATGACTCAACATATAAAAGAAATGGGAAAACTTATCGGCGTGTATTGCTGCGTAATTCTTATCGTGTTAATGGCGTAGTTCACCATAAAACTATTTCCAATCTTTCCAACTGCACCGACAAAGAAATTACGGCAATTAAGCTGGCCCTCAAGCATAAAGGTGACCTTGCAATTCTTAGCAACATTAAAGATGATATACAAACATCCCAAGGTTTAAGTGTTGGCGCTGTTTTAACTTTGCAACAATTATCAAAGCGTATTGGATTAACAACAGCTCTGGGTAACAGTCGCGAAGCCAAATTGGTTTTATGGTTGGTGCTAGCAACTATAATTGCACAAGGATCTAGGTTATCAGCCGTTCGCTTGGCCCAACAACATGCCGCATGCGATGTCTTAGGACTAGATGCTTTCAGCGAGGACGATCTTTACCACGCTATGGATTGGTTAGCCAAGAACCAGTCACGAATCGAGCAATCATTATTCAATACGCACTATAAAAAAATTCCATTTTTTTATTTATACGATGTTACTAGTAGTTATTTTGAGGGAACCGAAAACGAGTTGGCGGATTATGGATATAACCGTGATGGCAAGAAAGGAAAAAAGCAAATAGTGGTTGGATTAATGACTGATGTAGAAGGATGGCCGATTGCAGTAGAAGTTTTTACCGGCAACACCAACGATATGTCAACCGTTCCTGCACAAATCAAAAAAGTAGCTGAACGTTTTGGAGTTAAAAAAGTTGCTTTTGTTGGTGACAAGGGGATGATCAAAAGCACGCAGATAGAAGAGCTAGATGAACACAGATTTCATTATATTACCTCTATTACTAAAGCGCAGATTACAGCCATGGTAGATCGCGGACAAATGCAGCTAGATTTATTCGATGAAAAACTAACAGAAATTTGTATTGATGACATTCGATATGTATTGCGTAAAAATCCAGTAAGAACCGAAGAAATAAAAAAATCTCGTGATAGTAAATTAGCAAGTCTTGGCAAGTTCACAGAAAAACAAAATTTATATTTACGCGAGCATCCCAAGGCAAAGCTAGAAAACGCCATAAAAAGAATACGAGTAAAAAGCGAAGCCTTAAGAATTTCCAGCTGGGCTGAAATAGAAATACAAGAAGGCTCAATAACTCTTAAAATCAATGAAAATAATTTAGCAGAAGAAGCTTTATTAGACGGTTGTTACGTATTAAAAACAGACATAGCAAAAGAAGACATTACAGCTGAGCAGGTTCATAAAAGGTACAAAGGATTGGCCAAGGTAGAAACGGCTTTTAGAACCATGAAAACCACGCTACTGGAAATGCGTGCTATTTATGTACGTAAATCTAATCGCACAAAAGCACACGTTTTTACGATCATGTTAGCATATATGTTTGTACATAAATTAAAAGAATATTGGCGAGATGTGGAATTAACAACAGAAGAAGCCATTGCTGAGTTAAGCTCTATTTGCGCATTGAAGGTAAAAATTAGAGATCAAGAAATGCAACAAACCATTCCGAAGCCAAGACCAAGGGGATTAGAGCTGCTCAAAAAAGCAGGGATCACTTTACCTGATGCGATACCGTGCAAAAATGTAAACGTAGTCACTAGGAAAAAATTGGTTTCTGAGAGAAAGTGATTTTTATTTCAAGAGGTTAGATGACATTTAAACATGGGACAATATTGGAAGATCCGCTATAATTTAGGATTGATTACGCTACATTTCTTGGCGGTAAAGGCTCGTGATCGCCCAGCGTGCCACTTTTAGCCTGGGGAACAGGATATAAGTTATCTATAGAACCACTGCTAAGATCGCTAGGAATCAATATAGCCTTATCATAAGGCTTGACCTTCTGGTAATCTTTTGAACCGTCTAACTTTTTAATTTGAGCACAACTGCTAAGTAAAAAAACGCCACTCAAAATAATCAAAAACTTTAATCTCATACAAAAACCTCAATTAAATAAATTATTTTATTTTAATCGTTTATCCAATATTCCATCAATAATACCGTACTCTAAAGCATCTTTAGGCGTCATGAAGTTATCACGATCAATATCCTGCTTAATCTCTGCATGAGATTTACCAGTATGACGAGATAAAATATCTATAACCTGCTGATTAACTCTTAATGCCTCTTTGGCATGAATCTCAATATCACTAACTTGACCCTGATAGCCACCCAATACTTGATGGATCATAACGGTTGCATGCGGCAGGCAAAAACGTTTACCAGGAGCTCCAGCAGCTAGCAAAAGCGCTGCTGCACTTGCTGCTTGTCCAATACAGAGGGTGCTAACATCTGGCTTAATAAACTGCATGGTGTCGTAAATAGCAAGACCAGCAGTTACCACTCCACCTGGGGAATTAATATAAAGCGAAATATCTTTGTCTGCATTTTCAGATTCTAAAAATAGTAATTGAGCAACAATCAAGTTCGCCATATGAGGCTCAACTTCTCCAACCAAAAAAATCACTCGCTCTTTTAGTAGCCTGGAATAGATATCATACGCTCTTTCACCACGAGCACTTTGCTCAACTACCATAGGAACTAAGTTACTGTTTAACATAATCTTGTCTCCTACCTATTTTTTTCCCATCAAATCTTGGTAACTTGTCTCTTTATCAACCACATTGACCTGAGACGCTAAATGGTTAATTACCTTATCTTCTAGCAACATTGCTCTGATATTATCCACATATCTTTCATTCCTTAACATCTTTTCTATAGCTTCGCTACTATCATCATAGTACGAAGAAGCAAGTTCGGCGATTTTACCGCGCACCTCTTCCATTTCAACTTTTAACTTGTGCTCCTTTACAATCTCGGCAATTAATAGCCCCAAAGAAACGTTGCGTTTGGCATGCGCTTCAAAATCTTTAGTTGGAAATGCCGGAAGACTGCTCTTATCTTTGAGATGAGCAAAACGCTCTCTCCAAGCCTGTTCTTGTGCTTTCATTTCACTTTCTACTAATACTTTAGGCAGATCCACTTCATGGTGCTCTAATAATTTCTCACTAATAGCACTTTTAAATTGCTCCTTTAAAGTGTTTTCCAACTCTTTTTCCAGATGCGATCTAACTTCAGTTTTTAGTTCTTCGATTCCGCCTTTAGTAAATTGCAATTGTGCCGCAAAGTTATCATCTAATTCAGGAACAATCGGCTCATTAATTTTATGCACTTTAACTTGAAATTCCGCTTCTTTACCGGCTAAATCCTTGTCAACATGAGTATCAGGAATTTTTAAAGTATAGTTTTTCTCGCTACCTGCGTTTAAATCATAAAGTTGGCTTTCAAAATCTTTCCACATCGAACCATCGCCCAATACTATCTTGGCATTCTTTTCAACTTTGGGCTCTACCTTTTTACCTTCCTCATCAGCTATTGGAATCACGGTAAAATCTATTTCCAACTGGTCTCCTGCCTTGCTTTTGCGCGACTGCTCGGTTATCTCTTGCCACTTGGTATGGGCTTTACGCATTCTCTCTAACATCGCATGAAGATCATGATCAGCTATCTTAGCGGTCGGTTTTTCAACTGTTATCTGTTTCAAATCCTTTAAGGCAATCTCTGGGTATACCTCAAAAATAGCGGTATAGTTACAACTTTCATCAGCATCACCTGAGTTAATTTGAATATTTGGCATACCCACTGGTGAAACATTATGTTGTTTAATCGCATCGATATAACTATCTTGCACTAAATCGCGCATAACATCACCACGAGTTGAATGAAAATAATTTTTCTTAATCACCTCAAATGGCACTTTGCCTGGCCTAAAGCCCGGCAACTTGGCACGACGTGCTATCTCGCGCAACTTTTGCTCTATTCTAGCTTTGATGCTTTCCGCAGGAATAGTAACATCCAATTTACGCTCTAACTTGGACACATTGGTCAGATTACTTTGCATAATTTAATCCCAATAAAAAATAAAATATGCGAGAGGAGAGACTCGAACTCTCACAGGCTTACCCACTGGAACCTAAATCCAGCGCGTCTACCAATTCCGCCACTCTCGCTAAACCATAAAATAGCATTCGAGACCGCTATTTTCAGGCCAAGAGATTAACCGAT
>CAZTPH010000089.1:0-5976 GCA_964614705.1 uncultured Coxiellaceae bacterium | reverse complement strand
AACGTTGGAAGTACAGAGATAGCAGTGTTGATTATAAATATAATTACAACTCATTTTTTGATTGTCCACCGCCGATGAAAATGTTCTAAAAAATTAGTATGGTGTCACGTGAATTCGGTACCGCATACTGACAACCAACTACAAAATGCCGTAACTTTTGTGGGTACGTTCTTCAATTATCCTAAATCCGAGGCTTGGCAACATTAATCAAACAGATGCAAAATTAATTAAGTAATTATAAATAATTGTATATTCGGCTGATGCTTCACAAAAGATATATTGTAGGACGTATTACTGAATTTGTTTGTCGGTTGTCAGTGTGTGGTACCGGCCTCAGATAATGGTAAAAGTTGGAAGAGTGAAGAGCGAAAACTTGGTGAATATGCATTGATATTTTTCCCTGTGGGCAAAAAGTACGATGGTGTAGAAGAAGAGGTTATTAATTACGATGATTTGACCAATAGAGAAGCAATAGATTTAGTTTTGCAGTAAGGTAAAGCAGAAAAAAAAGATTACCGAAAGATTCTTGAATTACATAAAAGCGAGCATAGTTGTGGTGATGTGTTAGATGAAGCTTTTAGAAGGGTATCAAAGAAATGTCATCCTGATAAAAATAGGGATATAGAATCTGATGCAAAATCTGATATAAAATCTCAAGCTGCGGAGGGGGCCATGGCTTTGGTAAATAATGCCCGTGCAGAGTTTAATATGAATAATTACTGTTCTATTCAGTAGGATTTTAGGATTATATCAACTGCAACAAAAAGTTTGGGCTGGTACAATGATTGGTTCATGATGGATAAAACAGTTTTGCATGACTGGTTTTAAATCAAAGGCCACTTGAAAAGCATGTTTGACCAATCTGCAGATTCTTTTCATAATAATCTTTGGCCGTTTTACGCATCATCGTAAAATAGTCGGGATATTTAGCCCTAAATTTTTAGCGGATGCTGGACGGGTCTGTTTCTAGCCATTTATAAACCATCGCGGAACCCTTCTTCTGGTCCACTTTGCTATGGTTTTCTTGTCAGCAACATAGTACCAACGATAAGCGGTAACTGGATCACCTGAAACATGGAACTCTTGGGGCATAACCTGACTAAATTCAGTTAATCCTAAATTTGCTAATTTTGGTTCAGAAAGAGCAGCAGCAACTGTAAAAGATTTATGGTCGTTTTTTTTACGGTAACGATATTTGTATTCTGTATTTAGAGCTAAAACTAATTTTTTAAGCCACCGCCAATTTTGGATAGACTCGCCTGCCCACAAAACACAAGGATGTTGATGGTGAGTAGCTCTATATGGAACTTCAATGCCAGTTTTGCTGCATACGGTGCATAAAATTTGCACGCCTTCTAGTAACATTTTTATTACATGTCGATCGCAGTGATATTTAGCGCACTTTTTAATATCAGTATCAAGTACAAATATATTCATCTAATTTCCAATGCTGTTTTTATAGGTTGTTGCAAATCTCAGCATAAATAACTCTATCCAATGAATTCTTGCGCCTTCAGCAAATCCTCTTGAGTATTAATTTCTAAGGTTTTTTCTTTGGTAATAGATACTCGGATGCGATGACCATTTTCTAACGCTCTTAATTGCTCCAAAGATTCTACAATCTCTAGAGGGGTTTGCGCTAGGGTAGTAAAGTGTAACAAAAAATCTCTCTTAAAGGCGTAAATTCCCATGTGATGATAAACAGGGAGAGAGTGTTGCGAGTTATTTCTAAGATAAGGAATGGGAGAGCGGGAAAAATAAAGAGCATTGCCACTGATATCGGTGATTACTTTAACCACCCCCGGGTCATGATACTCTTTTTCCATATCTAGTGGATATGCTAAGGTTGCCATTTTTGGATTATCGCCAGATAGATAGGGAGAGATCAATAATTCTAGCATGTTAGGCTTGATAAATGGTTCGTCACCTTGCAAGTTAATTACAATATCCATATCGCTATATTTTTTAGCTACAGCTGCTACTCGATCAGAGCCGGTATTGATCTTGGGATCGGTAAATTCTACCATGCCACCACATTTGGTGATTACTTCCGCTATTTCTTGATTGTCAGTTGCTACAATTACTTTGTCGATTGCCGCACATGCCGCTGCATTCTCATAAACCAATTGAATCATCGGTTTCCCCTTGATGAGTGAAAGCGGCTTTCTGGTTAATCTGGTCGAACCAATTCGGCTAGGGATTACGCCTAAAATCTTCATTTTTTTACCCATTTTGCAAAAAATTAATATTTATATTATCCTCTTTGGGTATAATTTAGTCCAGGAAATTATTGAGCTAAAAAAGGAGCGCACAACATGAACAGTAAACTTAAGACTATTTTGTTACTACTAAGTGATGGTCATTTTCATAGTGGTGCTGACCTTGGTAGAAAATTGAATTTAACTCGGGGGGCAATCTGGAAAATAATCAAACAGCTTGAGTCTTATCAAATCAAAGTGGATGCCAAAACTAATCTTGGTTATCGTATTGATGGTGGTCTTGAATTGTTGGATAAAAAGATAATTAGTCAATATATTGACGGTAGCTATCTAAACCTAATCAAGCAGATGGTGATTTTAGATGAGACGCTATCAACCACTAGTTATCTAGCCGAGCGGCTTCATGATCCAAAAGAGATAAAAATTTGTTTTGCCGAAAGTCAGAGCGCTGGGCGTGGAAGATTAGGTAGAAGCTGGTTTTCTCCTTATGGCAGAAATATTTATTTATCTTTGCTTTGGCAATTTGATTTAGATGCCAGTGAAATGGGTGGTTTTAGTTTGGCCGTAGCTGTAGCTGCCGTTAGAGCGTTAGAACAATATGGGATTAAAGAAGGAGTTGCATTAAAATGGCCCAATGATTTGGTTTGGCAACAAAAGAAGTTAGCAGGAATTTTGATTGATCTTTATAGTGAAGCAAATGGTGGTTGTACGGCCATGATTAGTATTGGGTTGAATGTGGATATGCCAGAAGCGGATATAAGTCAGCCTTGGTGTGATATTGCTGAAATTGTTGATGCTAAACCAGCTCGTAACCAATTAGCTGGATTATTATTAAATAATATTTTTAATGCCGCCTCAGAATTTCAGCAACAAAAACTAAAACCATTTCTGAAAAAATGGCAGCAGTTGGATACAACCTATGGGAAAAAAGTCATTATCATTACTGCCCAACAAAAAAAGATTATTGGCGTTGGCAATGGAGTTGATGAAAACGGCGCTTTTTTACTAAAAGTGGCTGACGGTGCAATCAAAAAATTTGTTTCTGGCGAAGTATCGCTAAGGCAAAATTAAATTGAGATTAAAGCATCTGGATGAGATAAGAAATCTATAGATCTAGTTCTAGCAAAAATTTATCAGCGCGTCTTATGGCTATATTATGCGTCTGGTATTCTTGGCGCAGTTCCTTGACAATTTGACCTGCAATAAAATTATATTTTTTTTGCAACCAAAGGAGTGATTTACTAGGCTTGCTATCATTAACTTTAACCTCATAGATATTTTGTACTTCGTTGTCTTTTGCTAAAGCAAAGTCTACTTCTTGGCCGTCTTTAGTGCGTAAGTAATGTAGTTGCCAATTTTCTCCTAAGTAATCTATTTTTGCATATAGATGTTTTAAGAAAGACAGCGCCATAAAATTTTCAAAACGTGCCCCATCATCTCCTTGAACTAAACTGGTATCAAAAAAATATATCTTCGGTTCTTTAACTATGGCTCGTGCAATATTGCGCGCATATGGTGTAACGCGAAAAACGATAAATAATGCTTCAAAAAGAGTGATATACTGTTTTACTGTATTTGGTGCTATCCCAACATCTTCGGCAATAGATTGGTATGAAATTGAAGACCCAACTCGATGGCATAGTAATTCAAATACCAGTTGCAACGCACGAAGATTTTGAATGTTATTAAGATCAAAAATATCCGTTCGCAATAAACTGTCTATATATTGTTTATGCCAGCGATTAGCTTCAGTGTCTGATTCAGCTAACAGTGGTTCGGGAAATCCGCTTCTAGTAATTAAATGATCAATATCTATTGTAAAAGACGCGGTATCTTTTAACTCTACCAAAGAAAATGGTAACAAATGGTGCATAAAATATCGGCCGGCAAGAGAATCACCTACTTGTCGCATAATGTCGAGTCTTGCGCTACCCGTAACCAAGATACGCAAGGAAGGTGGCTTAGTATCATAAATTCCCTTGAGATAATTTTTCCACATCTCCATTTTATGCAGCTCATCAAAAACGATCAATTCAGTTTTTTCCGGCCAACTAGCTTGAGTAATAATTTTACGATCTGTTAAGTTATCATAATTTAGGTAAACAAAATTTTTAAATTCTTGACCAATATTTTTTGCCAGCCAAGTTTTACCAACTTGTCTTGGACCAGCTAGGATGACCATCTTTTTATTTAAGTCGTTAAGGATAAGCTGGAATTGTTTGCGTAACATTCGACTATTTTGCAGTATATTGCAAAATAGTCAAGACTATTCTGCATTTTGTTGCATAAAAGTCGAAAACTTCAGTGGTATGCTGCAAAATTGCAGCTACAAAAGAGCAGTAACTATTCCGATAAAATCTTCAGATTTTAAGCTAGCTCCACCTACCAAAGCTCCATCAATGTTGGGTTTGGTTAGCAACTCTTCGGCATTACTTGGTTTGACACTACCGCCATAAAGAATTCTGATCATTTCAGCGTATGCCTGTCCAAATCTTTGGGTAAGTAGCTTACGAATAGCTAGATGGACCGATTCAGCCTCATCAGGAGTCGCAGTTTTACCAGTACCAATAGCCCAGACTGGCTCATATGCAATGACTATATTGGTGATTTCATTTTGGGTAATATCTGCAAGGCCACCATCAATCTGAGTAGTAATTATTTCGTCTACTTTGCCAGCATCTCTTTCGGCTAAAGTTTCGCCAATGCAGAAGATAGGTTGTAATCCATGTTTTAAAGCAGCTTTAATTTTTTTATTAACGGTAACATCTGTTTCTTGAAATAGCTGTCTTCTTTCTGAGTGGCCAATAATTACAAATTCTGCGCCAGCATCTTTGATCATGGTTGGTGAAATAGCTCCAGTAAAAGCCCCAGATTCTTCCCAAAATAGGTCCTGAGCACTAACTTTAATAAATGAATCTTTTAAAGCATCGGCTATTTTGCTAATAGCTGTATAAGGAGGGGCAACTACCACCTCAATGTTGATCTCTTTAGTTTTAATTTCACGTTTAAATTTGAGCTCTTCATTTAGGATTTTTACTAAAGCAATGCCTTCGGAGATGGTTTTATGCATTTTCCAATTGCCAGCAATAATCGGGATTCTCATAATTAGCCTCTTAGTGTTAAATTAGGTATGGGAGATTTCTAGCATACTTTTGCTTTGGCTTCAATACCTAGTTATCAGGGTTACATTTACAATCCCTATTTTTAGGGTTAGCATTAATTAATTATCAGATTACGAGACAGATTTATGAAGGTAAGAACTAGATTTGCCCCAAGCCCGACTGGCAATTTACATTTAGGGAGCATTCGTACAGCATTTTACAGCTGGTTGTATGCGCAGAGCAAAGAAGGAGAGTTCATTTTAAGGATAGAGGATACAGATCAGGAAAGATCTACCCAAGAATCTACCAAAATTATCTTAGATAGCATGGACTGGTTGGGACTTAACTATGACCAGGGGCCAATTTACCAGACCAAGCGTCTAGATCTTTATCGCCAGGCGGCTGAAAAATTAATTGATCAAGGGCTTGCTTATCGCTGTTATTGCTCTCGAGAGAGGATTGATGAGCTAAGAGAAAAACAATTGGCTAATAAAGAAAAACCACGTTATGATGGATGTTGCCGCGATAAAAATTTACCTGCAACTGATAAGCATCCATATGTAATTCGTTTTAAAAATCCGCAAGATGGCATCGTGACCTTTGTTGATCAAGTATTAGGTGAGCTTAGTTTTAATAATAACGAATTAGATGATTTA
>CAZTPH010000088.1:0-5980 GCA_964614705.1 uncultured Coxiellaceae bacterium | reverse complement strand
GATATTTTCTTTGGTAAGCAGATAAAGATCAGCAAAATTATTTACTAATTTGCTATCAACCAACTTATCAATTAACTCATCTCCTAGTCCCTTAATATTCATTGCTGCTCTTCCGGCAAAGTGTTTAATAGCTTCTTTTAGTTGAGCATGACAAAAAAGCGGATTACTGCACCTTGCCGCAACTTCACCTGAATCTTTAATAATTTTGGCTTTGCAAATTGGACAATTATTAGGTAGTGATACTTTCGCAGCACCTGATGGCCTACGCTCTAAAATTACTGAAACTACTTCAGGAATAACATCTCCTGCTCGACGCACGACTACTGTATCCCCCACCCTCAGGTCTTTTCTCCACACCTCATCAATATTGTGCAAACTAGCATTACTAACGGTAACCCCACCAACCACCACCGGTTTTAATCTAGCTACTGGAGTCAAAACCCCTGTGCGTCCAATTTGAAAGTCTATTCCTAAGACTTGAGTTAATTCTTCTTTAGCTTGAAATTTATGAGCTATAGCCCAACGCGGCGCATGAGATAAAAAACCCAGCTTGAGCTGCTTTTTAATCTCATTAACTTTATAAACCACCCCATCTATCTCATAGTCTAATCTCTCTCGTTTACTAGCAAGAAAGTTATAATAATCTATACAGTTATCTATTCCTCTTATAACCTCAACATCACGATTAACCTTAAATCCCCAAAGCTTGAGTCTTGCTAAAACATTAGTTTGGGTTTTAGGAGCTTCTACACCTGCTATTTTACCAATAGCATAGCAAAAAATATCTAAGAAGCGACTAGCGGTTATTTTAGGATCGAGTTGACGCAAACTACCAGCTGCTGCATTACGAGGATTGGCAAAAACTTTTTGATCTAATTTAGCAGCTGTTAAATTGAACCTATGAAAATTTTCAAGCGACATATAAATCTCACCTCGAACCTCAATCAGGGTAGGAATATCTTCGCCTCTTAATACCAAAGGTACACTAGCGATGGTGCGCACATTGGACAAAATGTCCTCACCAATATCACCATCCCCCCTAGTTGCAGCCTTGATCAAAACACCATCTTCATAGATTAAATTAATTGCCACTCCATCTATCTTGGGTTCACAAACATATTCTACTAGATCATTTGCAGCAAAATTCAAGCGCTCTTTAATTCGCCGATCAAAATTTAACACATCATCTTTAGTAAATGCATTATCTAAAGACAACATAGGAACCAAATGAGACAACGGAAGAAACGCAGTTGAAGGTTTAGCTCCAACTCGCTGAGTAGGAGAATCCCCCGTAATCAACGATGGATTAGCGTTTTCTATCTCTTGTAGCTCACGAAATAAACGATCATACTCTGCATCTGGTACTTTGGAATGATTAAGAACATAATAATTATAGCTATAATCATGCAACAGCTCTCTAAGCTCATTAATCCGCTTAATTAACTGTTTTTTGTTAGTTATCATTGCCATTAATCAAGATTATCCAAAAGATCAGATGCGTAAGGATGAGTGGTTTCTACCTGACAAATCTTTTCACGTAAACGTTTAATTACTTCTAAGTTAATGGGCTGCAATAGATCATCACAGATATCTCCACCTAACTCCTCCGCCAATTGACGTGCGGTATCAAGCATAAGATCAAATCTATCCATCAATTTTTTTCTAGTATCTAATTGCATAAACAACAGCAAGGCATTGCATTTAAATGATCCCATATCCTCGAGATTAAATTCACCTGTCGGAGTGGCTGCCGCTAGGCTAAACAACAACTTACCCCTGTCTAGTTCAGAATAACGATGGAAAAGATTACCATCACCAAAACGTAGGCCAGACGCCAGTAACGCTTGGTGCAGTTCATAACCCATATATGGCTTGCCTAAAAAAGAGTTAATTCTAAGTACGATTAAATTAGGATCAAAAAGGGAACTCTCTTCTAATAAAGAAGAGCTGCTGTCTGACGATTCGTCGTCTTTGGCAGCACTTATTTTTGGAATGTTATCAATCTTACCTCTAAATACGTTAGAGTGCTCTAGGCGACGACGATTATGGATAAACATCCAAACAGCCACACCAATAACCGCTATAATTATCAAATAAAAAATCGACGACAAAACCATTTTTTATCACCTTTAAAAAATTTACAGTTAATCAGTTTTTTGACTTCGCCCATGGAACAAAACTTAACCTCGACCAAACGATAAGAACTAGGTCTTTGCCCATCTGCCGATCACACCTTGAGTATATTCTACCTTATTTTTTACTACCAGACAAAGAAACAGCTTCATCAACATCCACCGCGACAATCCTTGAAACTCCTGGCTCATGCATAGTAACCCCGATCAATTGGCTTGCTATCTCCATTGTTAACTTGTTGTGGGTAATAAAAATAAACTGAATACTAGCGGCCATCTCTTTAACTAGATTACAAAATCTAGTTACATTTAGATCATCGAGCGGAGCATCTACTTCATCAAGAATACAAAATGGGGCTGGTGTTAAATGAAAAATGGAAAATATAAGCGCAATAGCGGTAAGCGCCTTTTCCCCCCCAGATAATAGATGGATAGTAGTGTTACGCTTGCCAGGCGGCTGAGCCATAATTAACACTCCAGTCTCAAGCAAATTATTAGTGGTTTGCTCCAAATAAGCTTTGCCACCATTGAATATTTTAGGAAATAATTCTTGAAATTTCTGATTAATTTTCTCATAGGCGCCTTTAAATTTTTCCTTGGTATCAAGATCAATCTTACGAATTGCCTCTTCAAGTGTATTAAGGGCACCAACTAAATCTTGATTTTGCGCATCTAAATATTGCTTGCGCTCCTCTAATTTTTCATATTCCTCAATTGCTGCCAAGTTAATTAGGCCCAAACGTTCGATTCTTCCTCCCAAATAGCTGATCTTTTCTTCCCAATCTTTAATGTTAGCCGCTTCAGACAGATTATTTTTAAGCACCTCTATTTCCAAACCCAGCTCAGCAATCTGTTCGAGATAGGTAGAATTACGCACCTCTAAACCCTGACGCTCGGTCCTCATTTTTTCTAATTCGCCTCTAAAATGATCAATAATCTCTTGGGCGGTAACTTGTTGTTGCTTAAGATCACGTAACTCCTGCTCAAAGCCTGAATTTTTCTGCTTGGCTTCAGTTAGCTCTGACTCAACCGACAAACGTTTAACTAAATCTTGTTCTAAATCCCGCTCAAGCTCAGCAAGCGGTGCCACATTATCGGCTAAATTTTTTCTAAGATTGCTCTCTTGCTCTTTAAGACTAGATAATCTCTGCTCTGATCGAGATAAATTCTGGATTAAATGCTCAACTTGAGTCTGCATTAATTGTGACTTTAAAACTAATGCTGCATTATTTTCTTCTGCAACCTTAAGTAACTTTCTAACCTCTGAAACCTCTTGGCCTACTTCACTACGACGCTGGATTAATTGCTGACGTTTATTATTGCCAGCAGATTGTTCTAAAATAGCTCCGCTATGCTTGCTTGTAGCCTCATCCAGCTGTTGACGCAGTTTAAGCAAATTATCTTCATGAGCAGTCAGCTGCTGGTTTAGCTTCAAAGAGTGATCAGTAAGATGTTGCAGCTGACTTCTTTTTGCCGTAGCTTGACTTTGCGCATCACTATACTGGTTAATTACCAAACCAAGTTCATGATGTAAATTTTGATAATCCGCCTCAAGCGCAAGTAGTGCTCCTTGTGCAGCAGTAAGGTTATCCTCTAAATTCTTACAGGTTTCCTGTTCCTTAGCCAAAGTAGCATGTAAATCATGCAACTCTCTTTCACGTTCAATTATACCTAGTTTAGGATTATTGTTGTAGACAACTCTTACCCAATTCTTGCCTAACCACACTCCACTTTTAGTAATAATTGACTCATCATCTCTTAGCTGATTCTGCAGAGAAAAAGCATCATCTATACCATCTGCAACGTATACCCCATGTAATAAATTACCTAAAGCCACAGGAGCAGTAATTTTGCTTAGAAGGGTTGGTAAAGATAATCTAAAAGATGATTCGCCCTTAAAATTACTATCAAAAATTATCAAGTTACCACTAGTTAGCTGCTTTACCGACGAAGCTACCTTTGCCATACCATCGACACACACTGCTTCAAGAAAAACACCAAGTACGGTTTCAACTGCAGTCTCCCATCCTCTTGCCACTGTTAATTCTTGAGCCAATCTCATCCGATCTGCAAGTTGCTGGCTACTTAGCCAATCTGCCAAAACAGCATCGGTTTTACCCAAAGCCGCCTGCTGCAAAGCCTCTAAAGATGAAAGTCTACCGCCTAAAGTCTGTACCTGAATTTTTGCTTGATCTAAATCTGCAGTAATCAGGCTAACTTCATCACGCCTACCAGATATCTGAAGCTGTTTTGCCACTACATCTTGCTGTAACTGTTCACGCTTTAACTTTAGCGAATTAAAGTGCTCATCTAATGCCGCCACTTCCTGATGAAAGAGAGAAAAATCGATATCAGCTAACTCATGATTAATCTTTTCGATATCTAGATTTTCTTCGCGCACCATCTGCTCTAAATGCTTAATATGAGTCTGCTCAACTCCCAAAAGTTGCTCAACTCTAGCGCTGCTTAAGTTAAATTCATCCCACTGCCTCTGCAGCTGTTTCTCTTGCTCTTCTGCAGCTCGCAATTGTTCAATAACTCTAGTTAAATCATCTTTTGCTTTAGTCAATTCAGTAGCTATTTTTTGTTGCTCAGATTTCAGCAGCTCAATTTGACCTTGGTCAGCTTCCTTATGAGATAAAACGTCCTGATAATTTTGAGTGGCTACTTTAAGATCTTGGTTTAACTCACCTTCGCGTTCTTTAATATATTTAATCTGCTGTTCAAAACGAGCAATGTTTCCACCAATCCGATAATATTCCGCTTGAATATGGTTGAATTTTTCAAGATCTAAGTTATGTTGCTCATCCAACTTAGCTATTTTGGCACTAAGAAGATGGAGCTCAGTAAGCTTGTCCTCAAGTTTGGCTTCATCTTCTTTGATCAAATCATCTTGAGATTTAAGTTTTTTAGCTAGTTCTTGCCAATGTAATAGGTGTAGCTCTGCTTTAGCTAACCTTTCTTCCTCTTTTAACTTTTTATAGCGTTCTGCGGCGCTTGCCTGCGACTTCAAATGTTTAAGTTGTTTATTAACTTCTTCTATTATATCATTGAGTCTAAATAAGTTTTCCTTAGTATTCTTAATTCTATTTTCAGTTTCACGACGACGCTCTTTGTATCTTGAAATACCAGCTGCTTCTTCAATAAACACTCTTAATTCATCTGGTTTGGCATCAATAAACTGAGAAATTGTGCCTTGCTCAATTACCGCATAACTATTATGCCCAAGACCGGTACCTAAAAATATATTAGTTATATCCTTGCGACGACAAACTGTATTGTTTAAAAAATAGTCAGAACAACCGTCTCTAGCAACCTCCCTTTTAATTGAGATCTCTCCATAGCTAGCATACTCACCACCAAAAATTGCCTCACTATTATCAAAAACTAACTCAACCGTAGCCTTACCAACTGAGTTACGAGCAGAAGAACCGTTAAAAATCACATCGCTCATTGAATCGCCGCGCAATTGCTTGGCTGAGATTTCGCCCATAACCCATCGCAATGCATCGATAATATTTGATTTACCACAACCATTAGGACCAACAATTCCGGTCAAATTACTTTGTAATTGAATGGGAGTACTATCAACAAATGATTTAAAACCCGATAATTTTATCTTCTTAAGCTTCATATCCACTAGCTAACAAATTGTCAGCTACATAACATAACAGTTTCTCAAAAAAAGAGAAGTTTTTAAGACAAAAAAGGCAAAAAATATTTCTTATAAAATTCAAAATGTTGTATAGTACCGGGAATCGATAAGTATTGGGGCTGTAGCTCAGTTGGTAGAGCGCCGCGTTCGCGATGCGGAGGTCGGGAGTTCGATCCTCCTCGGCTCCACCAAA
>CAZTPH010000087.1:0-5998 GCA_964614705.1 uncultured Coxiellaceae bacterium | reverse complement strand
CTGATGACTAAAGATAATACACTCATAACTAACAAAATAAATACTGCTAATAATAATGCTCAAGCTGGTACCAAAGAACTCACCCAAAATCTAGATTTTAGCCCAATTTATAAGGAATATAAAAAACTAGCTATGGTAACCGGCTTAATTTCACTGGTTGTTACCGGGATATTTAGTAGCTTGGTGCGTTCGTGGTAAAGATCGATGCCATATACTGACAACAGAGGTGCAAATACCGTATCTCATATGGGGTGGTTATGTATTACCTTTACCTGTTAACCTCCATCTTGGGGTCTATATACAGATTTATGTTTAAGCTTACGGTAGCCAGGTTTAGGAGTTATATTTTAATAAGATATCAAGTAGTTCAATAAAATCTTGTGGTGGTTTGACCTCCCATGAAACCAATTTATTGGTGTTAGGATGAAGTAGCTCTAAGTAGGTGGCATGCAGAGCCTGTCTTTTAAAAGCGGCTAATTTTTCTCTTAGCTGAGGAGGTAGTTTTGCTGATATAGTATTAATCTTATTGTAGTCAGGATCTCCAATTATGGGATATCCTAGATGGGATAAATGAACTCTAATCTGATGAGTTCTTCCAGTTTCAAGCGATACTCTAAGATAGGTATAGTTATTAAAGCGTTTAATAATTCGGTAATGGGTAGTCGCTGGTTTGCCTTTAGTAGTGACTGTCATTAGAGTTCTTTTTTGAGGATGTCTGCCAATATTTGCGGTAATCGTTCCGCCAGAGATTATTTGGCCATTTACTAATGCAAGATATTCTCTTTTAATTTTACGCTCTTGTAGCTCAGTAACTAGGTGATGGTAGGAAATTAAATTTCGCGCTACCACCATTACTCCAGAGGTATCTTTATCCAAACGATGAACAATTCCAGCCCGAGGTAATTTTGCGAGTTCTGGATAGTGATGCACTAATGCATTTAGTAATGTTCCTTGACGATTACCAGCCCCGGGGTGAGTTACTAATCCCGGAGGTTTGTTAATTATAATTAGGTCTTGATCAGCATAAATTATTTCAAGCGGTATTGATTCTGGGGTAAAGGATATGTCATCTTCTAGCAATGCTGAAATTACTATGAATTGATCAGTATAAACTTTATCTTTGGAGGCTAGAGTTTTGCCTTCTACCTTTACAAACCCAAGCTTAATCCATTTTTGAATTCTTGATCTAGAGTACTTAGGCAACATAGAGCTAATCACCTGATCTAGTCTAAGATGATCAAGTTCCGGAGGTATTTTTTGAGAGAATTCAACTTTTTGAATATTACTTACCTAATTGTTTAGCCAGATATAACCAAGTTTCAATTATGGTATCTGGAGTAAGAGACAAGCTTTCTATTCCTTCATTCATCAGCCATTTTGCCATTTCTGGATGATCAGAAGGCGCCTGACCGCAAATTCCAACATATTTATGGCGTTTTTTACAAACTTTAATTACTTCTTGGAGCAGTTTTTTTACTGCGGCATTACGCTCGTCAAAGATGTGAGCAACCAGCCCTGAATCTCGATCGATTCCTAATGTCAGTTGGGTGAGGTCGTTAGATCCAATTGAAAAGCCATCGCATAACTTTAAAAATTCCTCTGCTAAGATTACATTGGCCGGGATTTCGCACATCAGCATTATTTTAAGCCCATCTTTGCCACGCTTAAGTCCATTTTTTGCTAAGATATCAATCAGTGTTTTGGCCTCAGTTGTGGTTCTTACAAACGGCAACATTAACCAGGTATTAACGAGGCCCATGTTCCTAACTCTTTTCATTGCTTCGCATTCTAAGAAAAAACAATCAGCGAATTGCTCTGCTACGTAGCGTGATGCTCCACGAAAACCGATCATGGGGTTTTCTTCATGGGGTTCAAATAGATTACCCCCCAAAAGATTGGCGTACTCGTTGGATTTAAAATCAGAAAAACGTACTATTATTGGTTTAGGAAAGAATGCAGCCGCGATGGTAGCAATACCTTCACGAATTTTTTCGATATAGAATTCAATTGGGTTTTGATAGGCTACGGTTTTTTGAATGATGAGATCTTTGATCTTGGTTGGCATACGATCAAATTGTAGTAAAGCTTTAGGATGTATGCCTATCATATTGTTTATAATAAATTCTAGCCTTACTAACCCAACACCGTCATTGGGTAAAGAACGATAGGTGAATGCCTTGGATGGTTCGGCTAGGTTCATCAGTAGCTTAACTGGCAGTTTAGGCATCCTGTCTACTACAATCTCTTCGATTTTAATGGGAAGAATTCCCTGATATACCTTGCCAATCTCGCCACCAGCGCATGAGGCTGTAACCGGCATGTGATTTTTGATTTTAGTAGTAGCATCTTTACAGCCAACGACAGCTGGAATGCCAAGCTCACGTGCTACAATAGCGGCATGACAAGTGCGCCCTCCGCGATTGGTTATCATGGCGCTAGATTTTTTCATGATTGGTTCCCAATCTGGATCAGTCATGTCTGCGACTAATACTTGACCATCTTGCATCCGATCCATTTGGTGATGGGTAGATATAACACATGCTTTCCCTTGACCGATTTTTTGGCCGATGCTGTATCCTTGGGTAATTATCGGAGCGTTGCCTTTGGCGAGTGAGTATCTTTTAATGATTTTTTGTTTTTTCTGGCTACGTACAGTTTCTGGTCGAGCTTGCACGATATAAATGTCTTTGGTTTTATCATCCCAGGCCCATTCAATATCCATGGGTTTTTTGTAATGATTTTCTATGATTAATGCTAATTTGGCTAGCTTGGTTATGGTAGAATCATCAATGGAAAATGTTTGTTGCTCTTTTTTGGTGGTATGAACGGTAATAGTTCTGCTGCCTTTTCCATAGATGATTTTCGAGGTTTTATTGCCTAAAGTTTTTTCAAGAATAGCATTTTTATTTTTCTTAAGAGCGGGTTTATAAACAAAAAATTCATCAGGAGTGATTGCTCCTTGTACGACCGATTCTCCTAATCCCCATGATGCATTGATAAAAACCACCTGGTCAAATCCTGTTTCGGTATCCAAAGTGAACATAACCCCGCTTGATCCTCGATCGCTACGAGCCATAATTTGTAATGTGGCTGATATGGCTACATCTTCATGGGGGAAGTTATTTTGGATCCGATAAATAATTGCTCGCTCATTGAAAAGAGAAGCATAGATCTCTTTAATAGTGGTGATTAAGTTATTAATCCCTTTGATATTTAATATGCTATCATGTTGGCCGGCAAAAGAGGCATCTCCCAGGTCTTCCGCAGTTGCAGAGGATCTGACAGCTAGTGAAACATCTTGGTGTTTGATTAGTTTATGGTACTTTTGGGTTATGATAGAGACAAAATTTTGATTAAAACTTCCATGGAGAATAAGCTTTTTTATTCCAGAACTGACTCGAGCCAGCTGTTTTAAGTCTCGATGGTCTAGATTTTTTAGTTTTTGGTAAATCTGGGTAGAGATTCCATTCTCATCTAGGAATTCTTTGTAAGCTAATGTAGTGGTGGCAAATCCATTTGGAACTTTTACGCCTAGCTTGGCGAGATTAGATACCATCTCGCCAAGTGAGGCATTCTTCCCGCCAACTTTGGCTACATCTTTAATGCCAAGTTGGTTAAGGTCAATGACATAATCTAAAACGTCTTTCATGTTTAAAAATCATCTTTAATGTGTCATATCCCTTAATTAATTAAAATAAATGCAGAAATGCTCTATTCAAGGATCTCTGCATTTAAGCGCTATTTTTTCTTAGCTTTTTTAGTTGTTTTCTTTTTAGCAACAACTTTTTTCTTTGCTACAACTTTCTTCTTAGTTGCAACTTTCTTTTTAGCTACAGGTTTTTTCTTAGCTACAGCTTTCTTTTTAACTACCATTTTATTCTCCTTAAAAATAATTAATATTAATAGCTTTCTTGATAAAACAAAAAAGCTAGGTATATATTAAATCAAACTTGAGCGTTTGCATAGTTTTTTTTTACGAAGAAGTTTTTAGAGAAATTTTTTGTTTATGGGTTCTCTTAACCAAAAAGTTAAGATCGAACCGAGAATGAGTGCAAGAGGTAAAATTGTAAATGATAATTGATAACTAATGGTGGAATAAACTCTGATGTTATTAATTGTTTCTCCGGTCCAAAAAATATCTAAGATACTACCTACCAGTGGTTGGGCAGCAAAACCACCCAGCATGGTTAGAAAGTTAGTAAACGCAGATGCTGTAGCTACTAGGGTTTTGGGGTTGTTTTCACTGCTGATTACAAAGCATAAAACTTCTGCGCTAGAAAAGAGCCCAAAGAAAAATAGTAAGATATGCAGCATGATAATATTTATCTGGGGTAGATAGATTATCAGGAGGATGATGATGGTAGAAAAGGTACAACCTATGACTATTGGCAACTTTCTTGATCTGGTCATATCTGAGATATAGCCGATTAATGGTCCTCCAACTAACCATCCAAGATAAACCATCGAGCATGCTATTGCTGCACTGTTGGGTGATAAGTTGTACACATTAGATAAAAATGGGATTCCCCATAGCTCAGCAAATAGGGACAAAGACAAGTACATGATGCCAGCGATCATTCCATTAACCCACATTTGAGGATGTTTGATGATCTTTAAAAAACCCAAAAATGTTTCTTTATAGGGAGGTCTTTTTTTTCTATGACCAGAGTTTTTAACCAGGTTTTCTGGGTGGTCGCGAATAATCATCCAGAGTAGTGGAATCAGCAATACGCCAGCAATAGTGCCGAAGTTAATAGTTTGTTGCCAACCGATTTTGCCTACCATAGAGCTAAAAAGGGTAACTTGAAAAATAGCTCCTATCATTCCAAGTGCAGTAGCAAAACCTACAAACATGCCAAAAAACTTTTGTGGTAACCATGAATCTGCAAGTTTTAGTACACAGACGAAGGCAAATGCGCTACCAAAACCAATCAGAGATCTACCAATGGCTGCAACTAATAGAATTTCTGAAATGCTAAAGATGTAGCTGCCGATAGCACAGGTGACTATAGCCAAGGTTAGAATGCGTCTAGCTCCATATAGGTCGGTTAGTGGGCCGACGATTATTTGCATTGGGGTATAGATAAAATAAAAAAAAGCAGAAAGTAGTCCAAATTCAGTGGCGTTAGCTCTAAAAGCTCCCATGAGTTCGTTAACCATGACGCTTGGAGTTATGCGGAGCAAGTACTCATAGCAATAAAATATTGCTGCCAAAGTACAAATAATCCAACCCAAAGTAGAATTTTTTATTTTCACTATATTCCAGGATTTAATGATGCCAACTTAAACACATTTGCCCAAAAAGTATAATGCAGTAGCCACAACAGAACCAGCTGCTATAAACATATTTTGCTGTTTTTTTGAAAGTATTCGATAATCTTCGGGATTTTTTAACCAGTCACCTTTGTCGAAATAATCTATATATACCGGTAAGATAGCTTTTTGGGTTGTTTTACTGTTGTTCATTTGGTAATAGATATAAATGTGTTGCAGTCCTTTTTCCAGATGTGGGCGGTCTTCAATTTTAAAATGTAGGTCGAGGGTACTATTGCTGGGTAGGTTGGTGTTTTTGAGGTCATTAATAAGGTGGATATAATTTGGGTTGATAAAGGAGCGTAGTTGGCTAATAGAATATGGTTTATGTAAGGTAACATCTATTATCTTTATTTCATCTTTACTATTATTTTTTAGGGTAACTTTGTAGTTGTTTTCTGGTGAACTTTGAGAAACAAGAGTATTTTGTATTTCTAGTGCTTGGTTCAATTGTCCAGTGATACTTACGGTGATATTTTTGCCGTAAGATAAAGTAAGGTTATACATTTCAGGAGTAAAGTTATCATTAAAGTTAGCTATTAGGTAAACTTTAGCTTCAGATTTTGTTGCTTGATAATTTTTGCCATTATCATCTAGCAAATAGTTCCCTGTTGTTGCATAGTGCTCGGTGCCGTTATGATCGGTTAGGGCCAGGGTAAAATTATCGTTTAACTCTCCCTTGGCT
>CAZTPH010000086.1:0-6049 GCA_964614705.1 uncultured Coxiellaceae bacterium | reverse complement strand
AACGTCTCTTTCAGGACGTTTTAAATGCGGCTTGATCGCACACTGAGTGTCTTCTGCGATGCATTATGTATAGAGATCCGGCGGTCAAAGTCGCGGGAAGACAGGCTCATAATAGGCCCTGCGATCGAAGCCGCGGGAAGACAGGCTCATAATAGATCCGGCGGTCAAAGCCGTGGGAAGACAAAAAAAATGGGCGTCGTCCCGCGACTTGATCCGAATGGACGTCGCCTGAGCGACGCGCTTTTTAGCGACCGCATACTGGGCGTCGTCCCGCGACTTGATCCGAATGGACGTCGCCTGAGCGACGCGTTTTTAGCGACCGCATACTGGGCGTCGTCCCGCGACTTGATCGCGGGATCCACACAAACAAATCTCTATTTCTTTAGCTACGCTTTTGCACAACACCAAATATCTACTTTTGACACCCCGGATCTTTGTAAAGTCCGAGCCAACTCAAATGCAGTACTACCGGTAGTAATTACATCATCCACTATCGCTACATGAATAGCTGGTAAAGCTCCTATCACCTTAAAAGCTCCTTTAAGGTTACCAATACGTCTTTTAGCAATTAATTTGGCTTGCGCCTCAGTATGCTTTATTCTAACCACTCGATATTTTTCAATCGGTATAGCTAATTTTTTAGCTATCGGATAGGCAAGCTCTAGTGCCTGATTATAACCACGCTCTTTAAGTCTTTTTTGGCTTAGTGGCACAGGAATAATCAACTGGGGTTTAACCACATCACGATATTTGGCTACCAAATTAGTAGCCATTAACTCCCCCAAAATTTTAGCACTAGTTAAATTATTGCCAAATTTTAATTGCATAATCAGCTGATCAATCGGCGATTGATAGTGAAAAATTGCTGTAGTATTTATAGCGGGCAAATCTTTCTGCAGGCATTGACCACACTCAGAATGATCATCAACCAAAGGCGTAGCACATCGTTTGCAGCAATTGGACAAAAATGGTAACTCAGCTTCGCATGAATCACAAAGATCTATCTTTCTGGCTGTAACTTCATCACAAATAATACATCTATGTCCAACTAAAAATCTAGCTAACAAAACCACCTCAACTGTTTAATTCAATTAGCTGATGATAAAGATTAAAGAAGATTTTGATAACCGTGATTTTAACCTAAATTTGGCAGTTGAAGTCGTAGCGAGATTGATTAAGATGTTGAAGATAGACATTTTTTTTGAAAATTTTTACGAGACAGTGGCAACCCCCACGGTGAGTAAAAATTTTCAAAAAAAATGTTTAGATTCAATATATTAATCAATCGCAGTAGGGTTTAACTGCCGAATTTAGGTTAAACTATAGCTAACTATTTCTAGCTTCATTTTTAACTTGGACTATATTTACCGTAACATCATTAAACCTAACATATCCGCTGCTGTTGATAGCTTTATACAAAAAACCGCTACTCCACAACGGAGAACGCCTAATCATCACCGACCCTAACTTCTTGGAAAAATCATAGCGACTACTGTCTAAATAAAGAGTTTTATTATAATAACAAACACCTAGTTTGGTTTTTAGATTACCCCCATCACTACCGGTAAGTTCTATCTCATTACAACTGTCTGGATAGATAGCAAAGCTTGCTGGATTATAGTTGTGCCAAGTTATAAAATCTGGCGGAAACATTACTTTTCCGCCACTCAATGTGATCTCAAGGTGTTTATCTGAAACGGTTTCAGGTGAAAGAATGGCTTGACGCTCCTTAGCTAAAGTGTGATAACTATTTATAAGAGTACTCTGACGAGCCTCGCTGTAGCTTGACCATTCAAGCTCACTAATTCCTATCTTTTCCCTAAGGTTAGCACAACCCGATAATAAAACTAAAACTGGTAAAATTAAAAAAAACTTGTGGCAATTACAATCGATCATATAGATATACTACAAAAAAAATGCATGTGGTCTAAAATCAACCACATGCATCTTCTGGAATAAGAAAAAACTAAGCTTTTGGTTGATTGTTATCAACTGGAGCTGGCTGTTCTTGTGACGGCTGAGCTTGTTGCTCAGTAGCAGCTGGTGCTGCCGCTTCAACTGCAGCTACTTGTTGTTGATCATTAGTGTTTGCAGTATTGCTGTCTTCTTTGCTGCATCCACAAAGAGTAACTACTAAAGCAACAGAAAGAATTAATAATTTACGCATTTAAAATCTCCAATTATTTATTAATATTAGTCATAAAACCGGTGATTAGTTTAGACTAACTACTAACAATATCAAGTGATTAAGGTAAAAAAATTAATTTATTATTGCCCCCATTAAGACGTTTTTTAGGATAATCTATTTAAATTTTATACCCAAGTCTGCTACACTGCCAAGGTTATGAAAATAAGCCCAAAAATAGTTCTTGTTAACCCATCTCATCCAGGAAACATAGGCGCTACGGCTAGAGCAATGAAAACCATGGAGTTAAGTGAACTTATTCTAGTAAATCCTAAAAATTTTCCCAATGTAAATGCAACTGCTATGGCTGCCGGCGCCGACGATATATTGGCTAACGCTAAAGTAGTAGAGTCCTTGCCAGAAGCTCTAATAGGATGCCAACTTATATTTGGCACCAGCGCTCGTCTAAGAGCAATACCTTTAGCACTACTTACCCCTAAAGAAGCAGCAAAAATTATCGCTAAAAGTGCTCTGGTAAGTAAAATTGCGGTTGTTTTTGGTAGAGAAAACAATGGTTTATCTAATGAAGAGCTAGGTTTATGCAATTACCAACTACATATACCCACCAACCCTGAATTTAGCTCGCTAAATATTGCTTCAGCAGTTCAATTAATCTGCTATGAAATTAAAATGGCTCTAATGGAGAAAAAAACTGACATTGAGGAAACTCGATCAGATTTAGCTCCCTCTGAAGAGATCTTAAGGCTCTATCAACACCTAGAGGAAACTTTGGTGAAAATAGAGTTTTTATATCAAGCAAATAATACGGGAATAATGGCAAAAATAAAGCGCCTCTTTAATCGAGCCCAGCTTGAAAATAGCGAAATCAAGATTTTGCGCGGTATTTTAACCGCTATTAATCAACGTACGATCAAAAACGAACCATGAAACCACTTTACTTTGACTACATGGCTACCACCCCCCTCGACCAGAGAGTTGGCAAAAAGATGTTGCCCTATCTTGGTTTATCCGAAGACGATGGCTTTGGCAACGCTAATTCAACACACTACTATGGTCATAAAGCTAAAGAAGCGATTGAAGAAGCAAGAACACAGGTGGCAAATCTTATCAATTGCGAACCCAATGAAATTGTTTGGACCTCAGGGGCAACAGAGGCTAACAATCTAGCGCTCAAAGGTGCAGCAAGTTTTTACAGTAGAAGCGGCAAACACATAATTACTTCAGCAATTGAACATAAATCTGTACTTGATCCGTGTCGCTACCTTGAAACTCAAGGATTTACAATTGACTACTTAAAGCCAAATCCTGATGGAATTATTGAGCTTGAAACACTTAAAAAACTAGTTCGTAAAGATACCATCCTGATCTCTATCATGCATGCCAACAACGAAATTGGCACGATTCAACCAATAGAAGAGATAGCAGAATTTGCCCGCTCTAGAGGTATATTATTACATGTAGATGCTGCTCAAAGTGCTGGAAAATTACCCATCGATCTAAAAAAATCCCCGATCGATCTAATGTCATTTTCAGCCCATAAATTATATGGCCCCAAAGGAGCTGGTGCATTGTATGTTAGATCAAAACCAAAATTACACCTAGTACCACAAATGCATGGGGGTGGGCAGGAAAATGGATTACGCGCTGGCACCCTTGCTAATCACCAAATTATTGGCATGGGTGAGGCATGCTCTATTGCTCAAAAAGAGCTCGAATCAGAAGGCAGTCGGCTAATAAAATTGCGCGAAAAACTTTGGCAAGGCATTAAAAATCTTACGGGAGTTTATCTGAATGGCTCATCCAGCTATCGTTTACCTGGTAATCTTAATTTGAGGTTTGATCAAATTGACAGCGAGCTTTTGGTTAGCGCACTTAAAGATTTAGCAATTTCTACCTCTTCAGCATGCAATAACAACTGTATAACTAATACCCTACAACAAGACTCTCACGTGTTAAAAGCGCTTGGCTTGTCCAAACAAAAAATTGATAGTTCAATTAGAATATCTATAGGAAGATTCACCACTGAAGATGAAATAGACTTCGCCATCAAACAGATAAATCATGTTGTAAACCAGCTAAGAGGAAAATAAAATTATGAATAAAATTTTATATCAATTTTACTATTTTGTTCCCAAGTCGCATCTGGAAAAAACCAAAACTGCTATCTTTAAAGCCGGCGCAGGAAATATAGGCGGATATAGTTGCTGCTCCTGGCAAACTAAGGGGATAGGACAATTCAAACCTTCTGCTCAAAACAAACCCTATCTTGGCAAAACCGGTAAAATTTCTAAAGTAATAGAATATCGCGTGGAAACCATCTGCAGCAAAAACAAGATTAAGGCAATTATTGCGGCACTAAAAAAAGATCATCCCTATGAATACCCAGCTTTCGGGTTCATTAAACTGGATTCAATTTGATCAAACCACAAAAAATAGGGTATGATGTTGACCTGAGTTAAATAAGCTAAAAAAGGAGAATATGCTTATATTTAAAAAACTTTTGGATAAAAGTGTCAATAATGCTGTTGCTGTGCCTTCAATGAGAGTAAGCAACGATATTGTTTCCATCAAGCAATCATTTTTAGACAATCTGGCTTATCTTCAAGGGAGATTTTCTCCTATTGCTTCCATTAATGATTACTATATGGCTCTAGCCTATACAGTCAGAGATCGCTTAATGCATCGCTGGACCAAAACAGCTAAAACTTATTTAGAAAAGTCCAGTCGTACTGTTTGCTACCTATCAGCCGAATTTTTAATTGGCCCTCAACTAGGAAATAATTTAAATAGTTTAAACATTACCCCTCAAACTAAAGCAGCAATGGAAGAACTTGGGCTAGATTTGAGCGAATTGTTAGAACAGGAACCAGAACCAGGCTTAGGAAATGGCGGCCTAGGCAGACTTGCGGCATGCTACATGGATTCTTTGGCAACTCTGAATATACCAGCTATAGGCTACGGAATTCGTTACGAGTTTGGTATTTTTAACCAAGAGATTCGCGATGGTTGGCAAGTAGAAAATACTGACAAATGGTTACGCTATGGTAATCCTTGGGAGATCGCAAGACCCGAAATAGCTTTTGATATCAAGTTTGGAGGCCGTACTGAAAACTATACTGATAACAATGGTCGCTATCAAACCAGATGGATTCCAGATGATGTGGTAAAAAGCATTCCTTATGATATTCCCATTATTGGCTATCAAGCCAAAACCGCAAATTTCATTCGCCTGTGGAAAGCTGAGGCATGCGAATCGTTTAACTTTAAATCATTCAATACTGGAGATTACTACGGAGCAGTTCAAGAAAAGATCTCATCAGAAAATATCACTAAAGTGCTCTACCCTAACGATGAGCCAGTTGCAGGTAAAAAACTAAGATTGAAACAGCAATATTTTTTCGTATCTAGTTCCTTGCAAGATATGATCCGCATCTATAAACAAAATGGCGATTTTTTAGGCTATTTTAGCGATAAATATGTTATTCAGCTAAACGATACCCATCCAGCTATCGGCATAGCTGAATTAATGCGACTATTAATCGATAGCCACCAAATGGAATGGAGCCAAGCCTGGAATATCACCACTAAAACGTTTTGCTATACCAATCACACTCTTTTGCCAGAAGCTTTAGAGAAATGGCCAGTACAAATATTCGCTAATATTTTGCCAAGACACTTAGAAATTATCTATGAAATCAATCAGCGCTTTTTAAATGAACTTGCCAGTAAATATAATTACGATACTGATAAAATTAGGAGTTTATCGATAATTGACGAAACTGGTGGTCGCCAAGTACGTATGGCTAATTTAGCTTCAATTGGCAGCCACGCTATCAACGGCGTATCAAAGCTGCATACTGAGCTCCTTAAAAATGAGGTTTTGAAGGACTTCTATGAGCTTTG
>CAZTPH010000085.1:0-6119 GCA_964614705.1 uncultured Coxiellaceae bacterium | reverse complement strand
CTCAGGCAGGGTTTATGCAGAAGTTATCCGTAAAGAGCGTCGGGGAGATTATCTTGGAGCTACTGTTCAAGTAATACCTCATATTACAGATGAGATTAAACTAAGGATTAAGGAAGCAGCAAATGGCAGCGATATAGCTTTAGTCGAAATTGGAGGCACCGTTGGTGACATAGAGTCCTTGCCGTTTTTAGAAGCAATCCGTCAGATGAGAATTGAGCTGGGAGTACAAGAAACCCTTTATGTGCATTTAACTTTAGTTCCGTTTATTCCATCGGCTGGTGAGATTAAAACCAAGCCTACTCAGCATTCTGTTAAAGAGTTACGTTCTATTGGGATTCAGCCGGATATTTTAATTTGTAGATCTTTGCAGTTTATTGATGAACCAGAGCGAGAGAAGATTGCTCTTTTCACCAACGTAGAAAAGCGCGCTGTTATCTCCTTGCCGGATGTTGATAATGTTTATAAAGTGCCGTTATTATTGCATGACCAAGGGGTAGGAAAGATAGTAACTGAAAAATTAAATATCTCTTGTAATCAAAGCAATCTTAAAATTTGGGAAAGTATTATCGCTAAATCTGCTAATTTTGACCAAGAAGTAACGATTGCCATGGTAGGAAAATATGTAGATTTGGTTGACGCCTATAAATCTATTAATGAAGCTTTAAAGCATGCAGCATTAAACACCGGAACTAAGTTAAATATTCAGTATATCGATGCTGAAGAATTAGAAAAACTAGGCGCAAAAGCACTAATAGGTGTAAATGGCATTTTAATTCCAGGTGGTTTTGGTAAAAGGGGTAGCGAGGGGATGATTATTGCTGCTCAATATGCCAGAGAAAATAATGTGCCATATTTTGGTATCTGTCTTGGGATGCAGATTGCAGTAATTGAGTTTGCACGTCACATCGCTAAGATGCGTGATGCAAATAGTACCGAGTTTGATCCAACTACTAAACATCCAGTGATTGCTCTAGTCACAGAATGGATGAATCCAGATGGTAATATTGAAATGCGTGATGACAAGGTAGATTTAGGCGGAACTATGCGTTTGGGTGGGCATCCATGCAGTATTACTCATGGGACATTGGCCTATAATATTTATCATACTGATACAGTGGTTGAAAGATACCGCCATCGTTATGAAGTGAATCCCAATTTTAGCGGAAAATTAGCAGAGAGCGGTTTATCGTTGTCCGCTAGGTCTTCAGATGATTTGGTGGTGATGATTGAACTAAAAGATCATCCTTGGTTTTTAGGATGTCAGTTTCATCCAGAATTTACCTCTAACCCACGCACCGGACAGCCGATTTTTGTTAGTTTTATTAACGCAGCAAGGGGTTCAATTGGTAGGGAATAGTTGATACATAGATGGGGCTGTTGCATTCTGAGCTTGCTTTTTAACAAAATAAAGAGATGCAGCTCCTCGATTTTATTAGATCGCCAGTTTCGTGAGGATTACGAAAACGTCAGTTTGCAGCTACTATTTTTAGGTTTAAGTATTTATAAACCATCATTGTTGAGAGCTTCTAACTCTATACTCAGACCAGCAGGTCCGATCTGGTAATGTTTTAAAACCATTATTCCGCCCAATACTATCACCGCTACCGCAGGAACAACCCATGTCAATACACTATTATTATGGCTCGGCGTCGGAGTTGGGGTTGGTTTAGGCGTTGGTGTCGGAGTAATATGGTTACTATATTTTACTAGGATAACATTGCCTCTATTAATGCAAGCTCCACTAGTTTTTACAGTATCTCCAAAATCAAAAGTACCAGCACTACCAATATATCCTGCGGCATAGATATTTTCGTTACTATTTATAGCTACAGATTTAAAGTTTGAATAATCAGAGCAATCAACTACACTTCTTGCCCATTTTGGATTACCACTACTATCGTACTTTACTAGAACAATATTACCAGACTCATAAGCTCCTTTAACTGTAACACCATTTCCAAAATCAAATATGTTATTTCCATAAATATATCCAGAGGCATAAATATTACCACTACTATCTACAGCTACGGAGTTAAAATTAGAATAGCTTGAGCCACTTACCACACTCTTAGCCCACTGTGCATTACCACTACTATCGTACTTTACTAGAACAATATTACTTACATTACCATTATCTCCATTGTAAGCCCCTCTAACAATAACTCCATTGCCAAAATCAAGAGCTTTGGTTCCTTCAATATACCCTGAAGCATAGATATTTCCATCGTTATCTATTGCTACGGAAGTAAAACTAGAATTTCCTGAGCCACTTACTACACTCTTAGCCCACTGTGCATTACCACTACTATCGTACTTTACTAGAACAATACTATCTCTGTAAGATGCTGTAACTGTAACATCATTCCCAAAATCAAATATGTTGTTTCCATCAATATATCCAGAGGCATAAATATTGCCACTACTATCTACAGCCACGGAGTTAAAATTAGAATGGCCTGAGCCACTTACCACACTCTTAGCCCACTTTGTATTACCATTACTATCGTACTTTACTAGAACAACATTATCATACTTATAAGTTCCTTGAACTGTAACGCTATTTCCAAAATCAAATATATTGCTTCCAGCAATAGATCCAGAGGCATAAATATTACCACTATTATCTACCACCACGGAGTTAAAATTAGAAGAGCTTGAACCACTTACCACGCTCTTAGCCCACTGTGCATTACCACTACTATCGTACTTTACTAGAATAACATTACTAGTCTCATAAGCTCCTTTAACTGTAACGCTATTTCCTAAGTCAAATATGTTATTTCCATCAATAGATCCAGAGGCATAAATATTACCACTACTATCTACAGCCACAGAATTAAAATTAGAAATATTTAGGCCAGCTAACACACTCTTAGCCCACTTTGCATTACCACTACTATCATACTTTACTAGAACAACATTACTAGTCTCATAAGCTCCTTTAACTGTAACACCATTTCCAAAATCAAATATGTTGTTTCCATAAATAAATCCAGAGGCATAGATGTTTCCATTGCTATCTACAGCCACGGAATTAAAAACAGAATTGTCTGAGCTCGCCACCACGCTCTTAGCCCATTTTGCTATGGAAGAATCTGAAGCTAAAATGACTGGAGAAAATAGGAGCCACATCAGTATTAAGACCATATTTGATAATATATGTGCGTTACCACGTTTAATTGTTAAAGACATAATTTCACCTTAAATTTTTTTACCAAATTATTTTAGCTATCTAATTTACCTAGAAACGACTCTCTCTTTAAATACTGATTAATTTTAATCTTTACCTAATAATTAGCAATGCTTTTTTTGTACTTTTTTGCCAATGTTTTATAGGTAACGTAGAATAGTGGTTATTTAAGATTGGTTGTTAAAGGACCTACTATATCACCAAGATTGATCGGTTAACTCAACTTCTTGTTTAGAGTTCAACAACGTGCATAAACTAGTTTAACAACGAAGTTTCCTTAGTGATCGGAATGTTGTTTAAGCGTGACTTATCAATGCGTTCTTTGGTTTCTTTTCCTGGTTTAAAATGTGGTGCATATTTGTGTATCGTTACCACCTTTTCTCCTGTCCTAGGATTATGGGCATTACGCGAAGGGCGATAGTGCAATGAAAAACTGCCAAAACCACGAATTTCAATACGCTCGTTTTTCTCCAAAGCTTCGCACATGTTTTCTATAATTTGATTGACACTGAGTTCAATATCTTTTTCTGGCAATTGCTTGAATTTGTTTGCAATCAATGTAATCAATTCAGATTTGACCATAATGTTGTTCCGGTTAATTGTCTTTCGGAGGATTATACTCAATTTTATTAATGAGTCACTTAATTTAATTAATTGAATTAATACCTCAGTTTAATAAAATCGGTTTTTTATCTAAAAATCTTTTAATATCAACACATTATAAATATGGGTATTTTAAAGTTTGCTGTTATACTAGCCACTCATAATAGATTTTTTAATTGAATTTTATGAAAAATGTAGCTGTCATAATCGCTTTGGTTTTGTTAGCACTAGCTAAAGCAGTGCAAGCAGATCCTGCGAGTTTAGTGCCGACTAATACGCAAATATTATTTCCCGACGCTAAGCAACCATATTTAGTTGAGTTGTCTCTAGCTGATCGTAGTGATGAAGCACGAAAACAAGCCACTATTAAAGGCTTGACTGCGGTTATAAGCAAAAATAGTAACATTCCTCAGGTTATAGAGATTGGAGCAATTAAAGATGCTTTAGCCAAACCAGAGCTATATTTAAAGCGATTTAACTATCTAACTGGAAATAATGTAGATGGCCAAAAGGTTAATTTTTTGCAACTTTACTTTGATCAAATAGCGATCACCAAGCTTTTACAAAGAGCATCTTCTTTAACTTGGATTAAGAATAAACCGCTTACTTTAATGTGGTTAGCGCAAGATACTAGAGGTGGAAAGATTATCGATGGTTCAAGTGATAATCCACTTGCCAGTTTAATTAAGAGTAAGGCTCAAGACTACGGTATGAGCATTATGATGCCTATTATGGATTTTCAAGATTTGGCTCAAATTAAAACTAACGAAATTTGTCGGTTTGATTGGGGTAAATTGAAAATGGCATCAAAACGCTATGATGCCGCGGCAATAATAGTGGGCTGCATTAAAAAAAGTATTTTTAGTGGACAGTGGGGTTGCAAGTGGCAACTATTGCAAAATGGGCAAACTAAAGAGTTAAATTTAAATGCCGACACTCAGGAAAATTTAATGATTAAATCGTTAACAGAGATTAATAATCTTATGGCTATCACTTTAGTCCCTGTTTCTTCCGAAGATAGTAGGGTAATCTTACGAATCACCCATATCACTGGATTTGAAGGGCAGCAAGTGGCGATAAAATATTTACGTGAGCTTAGTAAGTTGATTAAAGAGGTGGAAGTTGTCAATATTAGCGCTAACGACTTAGAAATTGCTATTAATATAATAGGCGGTCAAAAAGGTTTGCTGACGATTTTAGCTGCTCAAAATCGTTTAGTGCCAAATTTTGACGATGATAAAATTTCACCTCCTGGTGTTGATTTGAGTTATAGTTGGATGCTTAAATGATAGAAAAATTTAACCAATTAACCTTGGATATCTTATTAAAAGATTATGCTACTTTAGATAATTTCATCGTTGGTAGTAATTTGCAATTATTTACCGACATCAGCGGGCTTGCCGAGCGAAAGGAAGCCTTTTTTATCTATTATTGGGGCAATGCTGGAGTGGGTAAAACTCACCTGCTTAATGCCTTGTGCCGAGATTTTGCAGAGAGAAAATTAACTGCAGCTTTTTTGCCTCTGGATGAACATCAAACACTTGCTCCTGAGATTATTGATGAATATAGCCAGCTTGATTTAGTAGCAATCGATAACCTTGAGCAAATTGCTGGAGATACAGTTTGGGAAGAGAAAATTTTTCATTGCTTTAATCAGATAATATTAAATGGCAAAAAAATGGTAATCACATCTTGCATTGCTCCTCAATTTTTATCACTTAATATGCAAGATCTAAAATCTCGATTGTTAAGTGGATTGGCATTTAATCTAAAAGAATTGACTGATAGTGATAAAATACAAGCGCTACAATTAAGAGCCAAATTGCGTGGTTTTGAATTAAATGAAAATGTGGCTAGTTTTTTGCTTAATAGATGTAGCCGCAGAACTAGCGAGTTATTTGCTATCTTAGACAAGTTAGATCAAGCTTCGCTTGTAGCGCACAGAAGATTGACCATTCCATTTGTAAAAGATATCTTAGGTCAAAATTTATAAGGTATGTGGGGTTAGTATATGGATCAAAATGATAAAAAAAGTTATTCAGTTTTTGAATTAATTAACGGCAAAGCTGATTCTAGTGAACTAGTTAGAGTTAATGGTTGGGTGCGTACTCGCCGCGACTCTAAAGCTGGTGTCTCATTTATTGCTTTAAGTGATGGCTCTTGTTTTAATTCTGTGCAAATAGTAGTTGCGAGTAGTTTAGCTAATTATCAAAGTGAGGTGCTTAAATTAACTGCCGGTTGTTCTATTACTGCCGTCGGCAAGTTAGTTAAATCACCCGGCGAAGGTCAAGCTTGGGAACTACAAGCTGAAAGTATAACCGTTATT
>CAZTPH010000084.1:0-6128 GCA_964614705.1 uncultured Coxiellaceae bacterium | reverse complement strand
CTCCACTATGCTTAGTAATATATCTTTATTACCACCCATACAAAATACATTATTATACCCTGTAAGAATAATTACTTTAATGTCGTTATTACTTTTTATTGTATCGAAAATCGTTACTAATCTTTGTATAAAATTCGTAGAAAGCATATTAGCATTTTGTTTATCCTGCATTAGTACAACCGCTATATGATTGTTAATAATTTTTAATTCTATCACTTCACCATTACTCACTTCATTCATATAATTTCCTCTTTTTGCGGTATTAGTTATATCTATAAGACTACTCTTGCATTCGTTTATTACTTCTGTTTTTTGTAGCTCTTGCGCTTGGTAACTATCAAACCAATATCTCTTTCTCTTAAATGGGTATGTAGGTAGAGTTATTTTCCTTGCTGCTTCATGCGGCAGCATCTCCCAACAGATCTCCGCACCATTTACCCATAATTCCATTAACTTAGAAACCATGCCGTGTTCTATCCATTTCTTCACGGTTTCTTTTAAAAATGGATCTTCTGTAAATAATTTTAGTTTATCATCTTTTTTTCTAACATTACCACAAGCTATCGAACTGTCTTTCTCCCCTTTTTGGTAATTATCGAGCTTTCCTATTAGCTCCTCTTTACTATTAGCTATAATCCCTAATCTCTCTTCCATTGCCTCCCTGCCAACTTGCAATGTATATGCTATATCTTGTAGAAAAAGCTCACCTTGGTGAGTAGATATATATTTTCTTAGATTACCAGCATAATCCTTTAACCTTTCTTCATCCTTGGCTGATAAGATTATTACTTGTTGTTGTTTGGTTTCTATCCTTGCTTCTAATGGTAGATCATCGTAACCTTCTATCACTATATGACAATTTGTTCCGCTAAATCCAAAAGAACTTACCCCAGCACATAAAGGTAAATTATGATTGTTTTTATACCATTGTTGTGTTGTAAGAGGGAATACGACTTTACATTTATCTTGTCTTATATGTGGATTTATATTGTCAAAATTGAGATTCTTAGGAATAAGGTGATGTTTCATCGCCAAAACTATTTTTATTAAACCTGCTATTCCTGAAGCTGATTCGGTGTGTCCAATGTTTGTTTTTACTGCTCCTAATATAAGAGGGTTATTGTTACATCTATTTTCACCTAAAATTTTTATTAGCGCGTTAGCTTCAATGGGATCTCCTAATACTGTTCCTGTGCCATGAGTTTCAATGTATGAGATTCTATCTGCATTTATTTCTCCTTTTTTTAAAGCTTCACGTAGCATAGCTTCTTGGGATAGTTGATTTGGGGCTGTTAAACCGTTACTAGCCCCATCTTGATTAATAATACTTGAACTTATTATTCCTAAAATATTATCTTTATCTTTCGCTGCTTCTGATAATTTTTTTAATACCACTATCCCACATCCTTCGCTTCTTACATAACCATTAGCCTTTACATCAAAAGTTTTACATTTTCCATCTGGACTCAACATTCCTGCTTTTGAGAAAGCAATAGTTAGCTCTGGAGTTAAAATAAGATTTACCCCTCCAGCTATGGCAATATTACATTCATCATTTTTTATACTTTGACATGCTGTATGTACAGCCACGAGAGAGGAGGAGCAGGCTGTATCTATTACCATACTAGGTCCTTCAAAACCAAAAACATATGAGACCCTTCCCGCAGCTATTGATGGCGCGTTACCTGTTTCAAAATAGATATCTATATCTTTAGATTGTACCTTTCCTTTGTTTATTACCCTTTCATAGTCATGGTTAAAAATACCAAAAAATACTCCTGTTTTGCTGCCACTTAGCTTACTTAGGTTAAGCCCAGCATCTTCCAGCGCCTCTCTACTAACTTCTAAAAGTATCCTTTGCTGAGGATCCATAAGTTCAGCTTCGCGCCCAGAAATATGGAATAGTTCAGCATCAAATTTATCAATATCTTCTAAAAAACCTCCATATTTACTTACTTTTTCTCCATTTGAAGCAAATTCTTTCCAATCCCAACGTGAAAGTGGTACTTCCGTTATGCCACTACGACCAGAGATAAGTAAATCCCAATAATCATCTTTATTTCTAACCTTCCCGGGAAATCTGCATCCTATTCCAATTATTGCAACAGCATCTTTTTTGAAATTATCTTTTTTAGGGTTTTTATGGTTGCCACCAACTGCAAGCTCTTGCCACTTAGGGGCAATGACAGAAATATCTACTTGCTCTACTTGCTTTAGCTTGCCTACTTTATTGTATATATAGTTTATTATTTTCTCTGGGGTCGGATAACTAAAAAAGAAGGTTGGATCTAGTTTTTCTCCTATAATTTCACTTAACTTTGTCCTTAATTCTAATAATCCCAAAGAATCTATTCCCATCTCACTTAAAGCCATAGCAGGTGTAAATTCTGCTGGTGGTTCATCAATTAATGAATAAATAATTTCTTTTATTAGGTTTTGTATATTTTCTTTATTATATGTTCTAGCTTGTATCTCGGTTACTTCAGTTTCTTTTTTCTCTCTATCATGGCTAAAATACCCTTTAACATCGTATTCAATCAGTATCCCACATCCATCATTTTCATGATCTTCAGGCCGATAGTTTTTTATAATTTTTTTTATCTTAGCTCCCTGTGAGGTATGAAATCTTAAAATAGGATCTATGCCTGTTGGGCTTTGTTGATGTTTTTGTATATATCCCTCTAAAGATAACTCAGGATGTTTTTTAAAGTCCTTACACCTAGTAATCCCAACAGCTTTTTTTATTCTCCCATCGCAAAATGTTAAAGTCATAGCCAAATTACGTAATTGATTGCCTATGCCAGCATCTTGTTCTTTCACACATATGCTTATAAGCTGGATAATTTGTCCTTTTGGATTATGGATTTGGTGTAATCTTTCATAAGTTACGGAATAAACATCGTCAATACTGTCAATTCGTTGGGTATACAAAACTCCTATAATTTCCCCCCTTTTTTTGGCAACAAATTGCCCAGCTGGATAATGATTAATCCTCCACAAAATATCTCTTTTTTTCGTTTGTAAACGAGAATCCAATGTTTGCTTTTCTAATTCCAGCAATTCAGGAATATCTTTTAAGCTAGCAAATGTTATTTGGTATGGTTTTTTTTCAAAATAGTTTAATGTTAGCCTGGTATAAGGCAGTGCTTTAGGAAATTTAGTAAAATAATCTGGCCGAGTAAATAATCCTGCTTCTGCTGCTGCTATTATGAAATTTTCAGCTGTAGTTAGATATTGGCTCGAAAATGCATGAAAGGCATCAAAATGTAAGTTTTCAGCTTCGTCTCGATACTGTTGTATTATATCAGTTTTCATACTATGCACTTCAAGTACTAACAAACCATAAGTTCCTAATATATTGTGCCATCTCTCCAAATGCTCAACCAAACTTTGCATCACTATTGAAGCAGATAGCTTTTTTCCACTTTGATCCATATACCATCCTTGATAATTTAACTTTTCTTTATTTTTTACTTCTTCTTTTTGATATGACGCAATAAATAGGCGATTATGGTCTAAAAATGAGCGGACATGGAGGCTTTTTTCATAATCATGGATCCCTTTTTTCTTAAGATCTATAATCATCTTTTCAGGATCATTTACATCACCTTGAATAAGAATATTGGGAATATCCTGCAAAGTCTTTTTAGATTCTTCTAGAGACTTGGCATTAAAATCTACCCCAATCATTAATAAAGGATATTGTTTTAACTGCTTTCTTCTCTCAGTGTTGTCACAGATTGTGTAATATATTTCTTTAAGAAAAGATCCGTCACCGCAGCCCATATCAATAATATATTTGGGTTGATCACTGATAGGCTGCCTATTAAATATTTCGATTAATATATTGTAGGCGGCTTTAAAAAAACGCTTATGTTGAAATCCACTACCTAGTACATTTAATGTTCTATCTACATGGCTTTCATCATCATCTTTTATTCTTTTAAAAACATCATCACAATCCCCAAATAAAATATCACTAATTCTGGCATAAAGGTTCCTATATGAGTAATTAGTATACATAATAGGAGCTTTATCTAGGAGAAGTTGTCCGGATTGAGTTAAAACTAATTTTCCCTCTTTGACCATTGCCCACTTCTTTTTTTGGAAAATGTCCTTAACAGAGTTTTGGACAGGTTTAGTAAATTTATCAAAAACTTCACTTAAGAAGTCAACACTAATATCTTTTTTAGGGGAGACTTTTCTTATAGCTATAAACAGCGGAATAAAAATAGCACCATCTATAAAATCTCTAAGCAAGGGGTCTTTAACGTTATCCCACTTTCCCAAGCTTTTAACTGTCTCTTGGTCTTCAGCTAGAGATTCAAGAAATACTTCAAGCCCAACATGATAGTACGATTCTATTCTAGAAGGTATATTTAAAATAGATTCCTCTATGTCTTGAGAAAATATAAGCTTATTAGTACCTTCATATTTTACCTGAATCCATTTTAGACATTCAAAAAAATGAAGCGCTATAGCTAATGCCCCAGTGTTTGCGTGCAAAAGAGATACCAATTCTTCTAGACTTTTTGGACCTTCATCAAGAGCTTGAAACATCCCGTTCTTTTGACAGCTTAAAATAACGGGAATAGCAGTGTACCCATGCAGATAACGATTAATTATATCTAACATAAGCTTTCCTATTAAACTTTGTCATTTCATGTACCTCCAATGTTTCTACTAATTGAATCAGTAACACTTCCTATCAAATCTAGTGATACTGTTTTTGTTTCATCTTATTAATAATGATTTTATACCTTGCATATTTGCAGTCTCTCCATCTGTAAACTTTACTTCATTAAAACTTACAACCACATATTTAGTAAATGTTTGGTGCCTGCCGTTAACTTAATACCAATATGCATAGATAGGATTACTTCTTCTATAGTCTATAGTGACTGAACTATATGATATTCATTTCTTTACGGATATTTGCTACTAAGCTAGCTAGCACTTTTCCAGGCCCTATTTCTTCAAAGCTCACTACATTCTGATCAAATAAATAGCATACTGTCTCAAGCCATCTCACTGGACTAGTCATTTGCTGTATTAATAATTTTTTAATTTCTTTAGAAGCTTGGTAAGGTTTTGCTTCGACATTAGATATTACTGGAATTTGAGGAAAGTTAAATTGAAAACCATCTAAAAATCGTCCGAATTCTTCTGCTGGCTTTTGCATATAGCGAGAATGAAAAGCTCCACTTACTTGGACCGGTATATATAGACGTGCCCCCTCTTTTTTAAAAATCGTTTCTGTACTTTTAACTGTTTCTTGCGGCCCAGATATAACGATACGGGTTGGCGCATTTAAATTAGCAATATCTATTTCTCGGAGCTGATACTTCTCAAGCGTTGAGCCGATTTGTTCCTTGGTAAACCCAATTATATACGCCATACTTCCACCAGTGACTTGATTCATAAGCTCTCCCCGCTTTTGCACTAACCGTAATCCACTTTCGAAATCTATTACCCCACTAGCAAAAAGAGCACTATATTCTCCTAAACTATGGCCTGCTACATAATCGGGCTTAATTCCAGTTTCATTTATCTTTTTAAGATAGGTTAAAACACTAACCGCATAAAGAGCAGGTTGCGTATATTGAGTTTGATCTAATGCGCCCTGAGGATTCTCTAAGCATAATTTAGAAATAGAGTACCCTAATATTGAATTTGCTTTTTCGACCAAATCTGGAAACAAAGAAAAAACTTCTTGTCCCATCCCCTTTTCTTGCGAGCCCTGACCAGGAAATAAATACGCCTTTTTCATTTTTTCTCCTCAACATTATATTGTTTAACTAACCAAAACACCAGAGCTAAAATAGCTCTTTAATTCGATCCACTACTTCAGGTTGGCTAAAAGTTAGCTTATGCATAACTAACTCCGCTTCTATAACTTTAGGTAACTCTTCTAGTATCTTTAGATTTAAAAATTTTTTCAAAGTAGTAAGAGATAACCTTGGTTTATCTGCAAACTCTAACGCAATTGTTTTTGCTAAAGGCACCACTTCTTGTTTCTTAACGACTTTTACTGACACTCCCCGTTCCTTCAAATCTTTTCCATAATATGAGGTTGCACTTAATAGCATTTCTCGACCCAATACGTCGCCAAACTTTATTGGAATAAT
>CAZTPH010000083.1:0-6214 GCA_964614705.1 uncultured Coxiellaceae bacterium | reverse complement strand
ACAGTTGGTTGCTACCGGTCAAGTAGAGTTATTAAGTGAAACTTATTACCACAGTTTAAGTTTTTTATTTTCTCAAGAAGAATTTAAGCAGCAGATAACGATGCATCGCCAGCTACTTAAAGAAGAATTCAATTATGAGGCCACCACTTTTAGAAATACTGAGCTGGTTTATAATAATGAGTTAGCCAAAGTTGTCGAATCTTTGGGTTATCGGTCGGTTTTAGCTGAAGGAGCAGATAAAATCTTGGGTTGGCGCAGTCCTAATTACCTATATCGACCAGTAGGATGTAATAACTTGAAAGTGCTGTTGCGTAATTACTCGCTAACTGATGATATAGCTTTTCGTTTTTCTGAAAAAAATTGGCAAGAGCATCCAGTTTATGCCGACAAATATGCATATTGGTTACATGCTTTGCATGGACAAGCAGATATAATTAACTTATTTATGGATTTTGAGACCTTTGGTGAACATCAGTGGGAGGCAAGTGGTATATTCGAATTTTTGCGTAACCTGCCGGAATATGTGTTACGTCATCCGGAGTATAAATTTATTACTCCAGCTGAGGCAGGTAGAGAGTTTGATCCAGTGGATTCATTGGATGTGCCATATTTTGTTTCTTGGGCGGATATTGATCGTGATTTAAGCGCTTGGTGTGGCAATAATATGCAAGAGGATGCTTCGCATACCATTTATGCTTTGGCTAAAGATGTGTACGAGCTACAAGATAATGAATTGCTAGCCACTTGGAGATCATTATTAACCTCAGATCATTTCTATTATATGTGTACCAAATATGCAGCAGATGGGGATGTGCATAAATACTTTAATCCTTATCATAATCCCTATGAGGCATATATTAATTATCAGAATGTGGTGTGTGATTTTTCTTTGGTTTTATCTGAACGAAAAAAAGAATTGGCTGGGTTAAATCAGAAGAAGCCAGGCAGATGGTTGGAGAAATTAGGGCAGATTTTTAACTTAAATTTTAGTCTGGGATGATTTAACCTAAATTCGGGAGCGGATATGAGTGATGACAAGTTTCTATTTGAGGTTAGTTGGGAGGTTTGTAATAAAGTTGGAGGAATTCATACTGTATTACGGTCAAAACTTGGCCAGGTGGTTAGTAACTTTGGAAATAATTATCTTTTAATTGGTCCATGGCGTGGGCAGAATCAGGATTTTATCGAAAGCTCTACAGGTGATTTGAACGAGATTAAAAAGATCTTGGCTGAAAAGAATATTATTGCTCATGTTGGCTATTGGAAAGGTGAAGAAAAGCCCAAGGTAATTTTAGTAGATTTTAAAGATCGTTATAAAATCGATGCCCTGCTTTATTTGATGTGGGTGGATTTTGGGGTCGACTCATTAGCAAGCAATTATGATTATCATGAGCCTATTTTATTCGCTACTGCTGCAGGGGAGATAATTGATGCTTTAAGTAAAAGCGGCCTTGCTTCAGATCGGCAAATCATTGCTCATTTTCACGAATGGATGTGCGGAGCAGGGCTACTTTATTTAAAAAAGCATAATGCTAATATCGCCACGGTGTTTACCACTCATGCCACGGTTTTGGGTCGGGCTTTGGCGCAAGATAATAGATTAACCTGCACGAATTTGTTTAATTTTAATGCCGATGATGAAGCAAGAAAACACGGGATTTTTGCTAAACACTCTTTAGAAAAAATTTCCGCTAAAGAAGCAGACTGTTTTACCACAGTTAGTAAGTTGGTAGCCAACGAAGCCAATGTTACTTTAGGTAAATATCCTGACTCCATTGTTTATAATGGGATTGATTTTGCTAAGATCAGCAAAAAAATAGCCTCTGATCAAGAACAAGTCATTCGTTATAAATTACTTAAAATAGCGAGTAAGGTGGTCTCCCAGAATATTGGTGATGATAGTTTAATTTGGCTAACCTCAGGTCGCTATGAGTTTCATAATAAAGGGTTTGATTTATTGCTTAAAGCTTTGGCTAAGCTTGAAGATAGTCTGACCGAAAATATGCCGCGTATAGTAGTTTTTATTTTGGTTGCGGCTACTTGGCATGGTAAACAAGATACTCTTTTGGATATTGATCCAAGTGAGGTTGCGGATCAGCAAGACGCGCTTGGTATTGCTACCCACAAAGTTTATAATCCAGCTAGCGATAATATTTTACGATTATGCAATGAACTTAATTTAAAAAATCCTAATCGTAGAGTTCATATAATTTTTTCTGATGCCTATCTTAATGGTAGTGATGGTGTGTTTGATTTGTCTTATGAGCAAATATTAGCTAGCAGCGATCTGACTATTTTTCCCTCTTTTTATGAGCCATGGGGGTATACACCTCTTGAAAGCATCGCCTATTCTACCCCCACTATCACCACCGATTTAGCTGGATTTGGTGATTGGGTTGGAAGTGATTTATATCAAGATTATTCAGAGGTGGTTTTGGTGCTCAAAAGGAAAGAACAAGATGAATTACGTAGCATCGCTGATCTTAGCGATTATTTGCTTGCCGCTATTAGCAAGCATGGTGATCTTGCGCGTAAAGCTTTAATTCGTAGTCGTGCGGTAGAAATTGCTGCTAATGCTGACTGGCGGGTTTTTTATCCTGGGTATATTGAGGCTTATGCTAAAGCCATTCAATTTAACAAGTTGTCGAAAATCGCTGCTGGTTTAACTGATAGCGGTGGTGAGTTGCTGACTATTATTCAAGATGGCATGACCGCTACACCTAGGATGCACGCCTTGCAATATGAATGTGAGTTACCAACTAGGATTCAAGAGTTAAGAAAATTAGCCTATAATTTTTGGTGGTCATGGCATGCAGATGCGCAGTTGTTGTTTAAGCAGATTGATCCTGATTTATGGAAAAAGTGTGATTTAAATCCGGTGTATTTTCTTAATTTAGTTTCAGCAGTTGCGTTAGAGCGCGCTAGTGTGAATGATGCTTATTTAAATTTGTACGATCGCATCATTAAAGAATTCAAAGAATATATTAATACTGATTGCGATTCGGTTGATTTTTGTCAACATAAAGCGATTAGTTCTACATCTCCCATTGCTTATTTTTGTATGGAATATGGTATTGATGAATGTTTGCCTATCTATTCTGGTGGTTTGGGTATTTTAGCTGGTGATTATCTCAAAGCCATGTCGGACTTACATATTCCCGTAGTAGCGGTGGGGTTGTTTTATAAGGAAGGTTATTTTTTACAACATATTAACTATCAAGGAGAGCAAGAAGCGGTATACGAATCGTGGGATATACGCCATATTCCGATGGCTCTAGTTAATGATGCTAGTGGTAAAGAGGTGGTTACCAGCCTCGAACTTTTGGGAAGAACTATCTATATTCGTGCTTGGGAAGTTAAGGTTGGTCATATTAGTTTGTACTTACTAGATACTGACTTGCCAGAAAATTTGCCTAGTGATAGAGAGATAACCGATAGTTTATATGGCGGTTCACGAGAGATTCGTCTGATGCAGGAGATGGTACTAGGTATTGGTGGTACCAGGTTTCTTTTGGATAAGTTGGGAATTAAACCAGCCATTTACCACCTTAATGAAGGTCATTCGGCATTTTTATTATTGGAAAGGATCAGATATTTTTCTCACCAAGGATTCTCATTTGATGAAGCAGTTGAGTTGGTAAGAAGTTCTTCAGTTTTTACTACCCATACTCCAGTTGTAGCTGGTAATGAGATGTTTTCAGAAGATTTAGCTAGGAAATATCTGGAGAGTTATGCAGGATCGCGTCTTGGTATCTCTTTTGATCGCTTATTTACTTTGGCAGAAGATCGAGATATGAAAGGTAGAGTGTTTTCTATGACTGCTTTGGCTTTGCGTTTAACTGCGGTGGCTAATGCGGTTTCTAATTTGCATGGTGTGGTGGCGCGTGATATGTGGCGGTCGATTTGGCCGGGACTGCTTAGCGATGAAATTCCTATTGGAGTGGTTACTAATGGAGTTCATTTGGCTACTTGGCTTGGAAAAAAGATGCATCAGTTGTACGATAGTTATTTGCCTGCAAATTGGGTGAATAATCATCTTGATAACTCAATTTGGCAAAAGGTTGCAGCGATTCCCGATGGAGAGCTATGGGGTGCTCATCAGGAAGAGAAGATAAGGTTAATCGATCATGTTAAGCAGACGATTGTTACTCAATATACTTTGCGTAATGAAGGAAAAAGATTAATTAATTCTTCTTTAAAAGCTCTCAGTAAAGATACGCTATTAATAGGTATTTCTCGCCGTTTTACCTCTTATAAACGTAATAACCTATTTTTATTAGATGTAGAACGCTTGGCGCGTATTCTCAATGATGAAAAATTTCCCGTGGTTATTTTAGTAGCGGGGAAAGCTCATCCGGCAGATAGTGTTGGTATGAAGCTAATTCATGAAATTATGCTGACTTTGAGAAGGGAGTTGCTTAATGGCCATATTATTTTTCTTGAAGAGTATAATATTGGTTTGGCAAAATTGTTGGTTCATGGTGTTGATCTTTGGCTCAATACTCCTATTTTAGGTCGTGAAGCATGTGGTACTAGTGGAATGAAAGTTGCCATCAATGGTGGCTTGAATTTTTCTACTGCAGACGGTTGGTGGCATGAGGCATATAGCGAAAAAATTGGTTGGCAAATAGCTAGTATGACTGCTGTCGGTGATTTGGATGAAAGAGCGGATGTAGAGAATAGTAATCTAATAGATACGTTAGAAATGGAAGTAATTCCTTTATATTATCGTACTAATCATTTCGGATATAGTTCTGAGTGGTTAGCTAAGATGAAAGCATCTATGGCGTTTGTAGCCGAGAGATTTAATGCGTTTAGAATGGCGCAAGATTATGCTAACAGATTGTATACTAGGGCAGTCGACCGTAATGAGCAATTGGTAATGAGTAGTTGTCGTAATCTGAAAGCGGTTGCTGCTTGGCAACAAAGTATAGCTGAGCGTTTTCATACTTTAAAGATTAAAGCAGTATTTATTAATGGTATTAAAAATGGCAAAATTACCTCGCATGGTTTGGTACAGATCAAGGTGCTATTATATGTGGGTAAGATGGCGGCTAACGAATTACAAGTAGAGATGGTGTTATTAAAAGATAAAAGTGAAGATGGGATAGAATCAAAGCCGGTAATTATAAAATTAAAAGATATTGAGGGAGATCTTCATGATCCTGGGGTGTTGAATTACATTGCTGAATATCAGATTAATGATCCCGGGTTTTATTCTTATGGCATTAGGATTTTGCCGTATAATCGGATGTTATTTAATCATCTTGATGCGAAGTTGGTATATTGGGGTTAAATAGTTAGGAGGATTAAAATGGAAGAAGAATTAGCTATTAACGAAATTAAAGCAAAACTAGCTGCTATTGAATCATCTTGTGATTAAGTTGTGGATAGGTATAAAGAGTATGACAAGATCTATAATCATTTGGTTATAGTATGTTAATCTCTTTTTAGGATTATGACAGTAAATGTGGTGATGTGGAGTTTAAAACAGTTGATAAGGCGATACGCAACTTAGGGGTTGATATTAATGTTTTAAGTTCACCTGAGTTAAAAGATGCTTTGTAAAGGAAGATTGCTAAGATGGAGCAACTTACCAATTAAACCTTTTCTGATAATTTTTCAGACTGGTTTAAAATTTCTTCCATTGCCTTGGATGTGTTTGGTATTGGTGCGCTTGGTGGTTTAGGCGCTGTTGAAAAGACAGCTAGATTTTCGGCAATTATAGGTAGTGCTGACTTGATTTTTTGCTGATCAATCCCAAGCATTTTTAGCCATTTTTCCACTCCAGCCAGGTTGTTTTTAGTAAATGCTTGATTAAGTTGGTCAATGATGTATCTAGTAGTACTTCGATAACCATGTAGCTTAGCTTGGAGTTTGGTTGCAGTATCTTGGATAGCGTGAATTTCTATATCTCCTGGGATTGCTTTTCTAATCATCAGATTGATCTTGCTATAATATAAGTCATGTTTGATTTTTTTGGCTATTTCTTCAGAGATATTTTTAAATCCATATTTATTTAAGATGCCTTTGATATCTTCAGGTTGTCTATTTTCTATCGTATCAGAGACTGTGTTGATGATATTTTCGAGCTCCTTTTCAGTTTCTTTGCTTTGTTCTCTAGTCAAGCCGTTTTTGATAATTATTTCTCCGATCTCTTGGTGTTTGGTAAATAACATCCTGGTATTAATCTCTTGGGTAAATAATTTGGTGC
>CAZTPH010000082.1:0-6222 GCA_964614705.1 uncultured Coxiellaceae bacterium | reverse complement strand
GTAATCGGTCACCTAACGTGTTAACTAAGTCGGTCATCTTTATGTGTTATTGACAAGTTGGGGGTTAATGGAGTAAGCCCTTACAATTGACGATTGCTGTTGCCAGTTAGTAAGCTAATGATATAGGCTGCTGGCGGTGGATGGTTTTACGGCAAAACAGTAATGCTATTGTCGATATAGTCCCAAATATCAGCAAAATAGCAAAATAAGCGTGCCAGCCGAAAGCCTGTATTATGCTACCGCTTATTGCAGCAGACATAATATAGTTCTGGTAGATAAAAATAGTAACAATTCCTATACTTATTCCTAAGTATTTTTTAGGAGCTAAATCAATCGCAGCAATGAAAATAGATATTAATGCCCCAATTTTAAAAATCATTCCTAGATGTATTAAATAGGCATATAAAGTAGCGGGCAAATTTTTTGGACTCAGCCAAGGACTTAACCAAATAAATAATAGCAGAATAATTAGCGCTATTTGAAAAAAAATAGTGGTAAGCTATCGTCTGCCGAAAAATATTTTATCTGAGCACCAACCTGCTGCAATCATTGCCAGGGAAGTGCATGCCATCCAGAATGCCATTTGTACGCTTGACTTAATAAAGATAACCCTTTTTCATTAAAGTATATGTGCAACCAGACACTGAGAGTGGTTGAAGCTATGGTAACGTATATTTTTCCGATGCTGTTTTTACCTAAGAGTTTTTTCCCGTATAGCACCTCTATTTTTTTTGTTATTTTTATCTAGCAAGTAGTTGGGAAATGATATCAGAATGAAGTTAGGCTTTATGGTCGATAAAAACACAATACCAGGAAAAAATGGCAACTATGCAATGGTCGTCAGTGATATAATGCCATTTTCTCAACTCCCAAAATGTAGCTATTAATATTTAACCATTTGCCGAAGTATTTCACATCTGTAGTGATTTGCCTGGTGTGTCTTTTACTGTGTCATCGATCATTGTGATAAACTCATTAGTAAGCTCTAGCTGCGGCGTAACCTCTATGTTTTTAATCCCGTTATATGTTAGTGTAACCTTATTTGATGCTGGATCAACATCAACATTAATATTTTTCTCAGTTAAAAATTTGTATACCGGAAATCCAAATCCAGCTTTGTATGCCTCCATAGCAACATTTGAGGTAAATTTATTTATTTCATCAGCGGTTAAATTAATTAGATCAGTTGGGGTGGGTAATGAATATTTGGGGATATATTCTTCCTGCCACCGACCTTTTTCTTCTATTTCAGAAGCTAATTTATATACTTGCACCGCAGCTGGTGAGGTAAGTGCTGTGAATTTTGCGGGACTGTTACTATATAACTTTTGCATCTTTTGGAGTTCTATACCAGATTCATATATTAAATACATGCCGTCTGGCAAAATTAACGCTTTAAATTCTTTCTCGTCTTTCTGCAAAAATTCTTTCAATTCTTGATATGTTGCTTGTTTTGTACGATAGAGCGTTAACGCTGCAGGAGAAGTAAGTGTTTTTATGGTGTCTATATTTGAATCTAGCATTTCTTTAAAACTAATGCCACAGCGCGAAACCTTCTCGATGATTTTGAACTTTTCTTTATTCTTATTAAATAGTTGTTGCAAATCACTAAAGATTATTTTGTTTTGTTCTTCGTCTGATTTTTCACTTGCAAAATTCTCTGCTATCCTAATACTACGCAAAACCATCTCTATCTCAAGTGGTGTCAATTTTACCAACTCATTGGTGGCCAAGTATTTGGTAATACTTGAAAGATCTAGCCTATATTGTCCACAAGTATTTATCAGTGCCTTTATCTTATCTAAATCTAAACTGCTTAATTCATCAAATGTTATTATTTTTTGATCATGCAAGTCTTGAGGCCACATAGTAGAAAGAAGGTATTCTAATTTATCTTTTGGTAGAGCACATAAGTTTTCGAAAGTTGTATATTTTTGTTTATATAAGTCTTGTGCTGAATATGAAACTAGTTCACCTATCGTTTGAGCATCGTGCTGAAGTAGTAGAGAAATTCTTGATTGCAGAAGAGCATATCGCTCATTATCTTCAGTCGGATCAGTATCGCCTGCAAAGAATTCTAATGCATTATCTGACATCAGTATTTTTATTTTTTCTAGATCAAGTTTTATCAATTCACTAATGCTTATATATCGCGATAGCTCATTTATCTGTTTAGCATTTTCTGAGCCAAATAATGTCAAGAATTTTTTTCTTTCGGAGCTGTATAATGTTTTAATTATGTCAAAACTTATTTCGGATGTGTATGCCTCTAATATTGCATCAGAATGGGTTAGTGCTTGAATTTCTGTTATATCTAGATCTTGTAGCTCTTTGAGAGTAAACCATTGCTTGGAGAGCCCTGCTAATACCCACTTTGATGTCAGAACCTTAAACTTTTCGTGATTTTTAGTTTTATCTTCATCGTACCAAGTGCTTAGTTCATTGAATGATATACCAGTTTGTAATGCAAGCTTACACTGAGGTATAAGCGTATTTATTTTTTCCACATCATATTCTTGTAAGTCTGAGTATTTAAGCAGGTTCTCTTCATATAGTCTAAATGCTTTTTCAGACGTTAGTGCCATAATTTTTTCTACAGTGTACTTTGTTAAGTCTGAGGGTTTAAACCAGTGCTCTTTAAATCCGTATAGTACAGCCTCAGTCATCAAGGCCGCGAGTTTTTCTGTGGGCAAATCCTGTAGTTCTTTCAATATTTCCGCAGCCGTATCTCTAGATAATTTGAGATATGTTCTCATTGCTAGGTCTGATGTTAGTAGCATGATGTTTTTCGTATCAAGCTTTATTAAATCTGTAGGTTGCAATAACCCAGCGATGAACAGTTCTATTGCTTGTAATTTTGTTAGAGCTTGTATTTTATCTAGGGGTAAATCTTTCAGATCTTCAAATTTAAAATATTGTTTGTGATATATAAATAACGCTAATTTAGATGTGAGGAGGTTGAATTTTTTTGGATTATTTGTATATAAATCACTTAGTTTTTCAAAGCTCGCTCCGGCTATATATGCGGCTATTAAATTATCAGATGTCATGGTCTTGAATTTGGCTATATTATTATCGTATAGGAGAATTAATTTCCCAATATCTAACCCAGCTTCATATGCATTTATCAGACCAGTTGACATTAGAGCTGTAAGTTTATCTTGGGGGAATTGGATTAATTTTTCAAATGTTATAGTTTGGTCGCGATAAAAATCTAGCATTTTAGGGGAAAAAATTCCTTGATCTAAGTTACGATCTCGATCCTGATCGTTAAAATACCGTTTTACTAAATCTGTTTGGTTCTTATAAAGATCGATAAATGTATCATAATGACTCTGGGATATAAAGATACCATTAGGAAGTTCGGGGATGGTTTCCCTCAGCTTATTTTCTAAATCATCTAGTGCTTTTGCTCTATAGATTAAAGCTTGTGCTGCCGAGTCACCATATTGAAAACCTTCCTTCATTTTATCGGAATACTGATCGGGGTTGTTTTTGTAAACTAGAGGCGTTTTGCCACCTATCCCAACCATAACGCGCGATACGCTGCTTCCTGGCGTATCAGCTACTTCTTTTGCTAAGGTTTGGAGCATACCCACTATTACTTTATCGTCACGATCTGGGGTAAGGTTTTCCCAAGAATCAAATACTAAGTTATTTTCTCGGCTAAGCCACGCATATCCCTGTCCTACGATCTCATATTTATTGTAATTTATTTGTCCATTGCTTAAGATTGGATCGGGTTTGTCCTTTTTTTTGCTCTTTAGTAGAACATAGAAGCCATTGTTTTGCAGCGTTATTCCATCTATTACACATCGCTCTGAATTACTACCGATTGATTGGCAGCAATTGGTGATTGCTCCGAGTATATATGCTCTTGGATCATCAATGGTAAGCTTCACCAGCCAATAACCACCTCTATTTATAGTTTCATCTTTCTCGTCAACGGTTGTAACTTGCGCGCCATCTATTTTAACGTTGGGTAAATTATCATCTGTTTTTCTCGTTTTATTTAACTCAAGAGATCTATCAAAAATATCTTCCCTTACACTATATTCCAAACATATTTTAGCAAATTCTCGATCTTCTTCTGCTCTTTTATAAGTTAGTTCCAGTTGAATTTTTTGTGCTTCCTTAAAGTCCTCAGGAGCAAGATGAGTGGGTTTTGGTTCTTGTTTGCTGGTTTCTGCTTTTTTAGTCTCTATTTTATCCGCCAGCGCAAACAGTTTGACTGCCTTGGATCCATTTCCATCCTTACCAATAAAGAAAGATCGCCATTTATCCATTGATACCAGAGAGCCATTTTGTGGTAGCGATGCGGGTGCAATAAGATCATGTATTTGCTTGGTAGATGTAGATGGCGCGAAAGCACCAAGATAACTATTAAGTTTAGCTATGGTTTTATTTATATTTAACTTGTTATCTCCAAAAAAGAGTAATATTTTATAAGCGTTACTATAAGCAGTCTGATCTGAGTCGCCCCGGTTTTTTTCTATTTGATTGTCTACTACTTTGCACAATAGAAATAGTTGCTTATATAACTCATGTAACGCCGGTATTTGGTCTTGTGATATGTTAGCAAAAAAATTATAGTGCTGTTCAAAGATAGAGAAATGCTTTTCAATTTCTTCTTCTTTTATGCCTTTTATTTGTAGGATTATTTTTTTTGTGGTGTCTAGATCAAATTCCGGCCATGATTCTTTCACACTATCTATTTGCCATTTTTTGTTTGTTGTTATATCAAGAACAGTTGATGCGATAGCTGAAAGCACTTTTTGTAATTTTTTTGTTTCCATAAAATTTTTCCATCCTTTAATAGAATAAGGCCAGATAATCAGGATTATCTAGTTAACGCGAGAAGCGGCGTACCCAAAAGTAGATTAATTCTAATGTTTTCATAAAAATTAGCAAGTTTTTGGTCAATATCATCAGGGCCTGTGCATGAAAAATTAGTTAGTTAGATGATGGCTATTTGGTATAATAATATTGTGCCCATACAGGGCGTTTTTTTGTGCTTTGTCTACTCGGGGTTACCTTCACCGCTTCGCGGTTCAGTCACCAAGAGCGGTAGATAGGAGTATTCCAAACACTCTGCGGCAAATATCGTAAAAGAAATGTTGTAAATTGGATCCCGCGGTCGCTGAAAAACGCGGCGCTCAGACGACGTCCAAGTTCGTGGTCGCTGAAAAACGCGCTGCAGAGACGACGTCCATTTTTTTGTCTTCCCGCGGCTTCGACCGCGGGATCTCTATACATAACGCTGCGCAGAAGACACTCAGTATGCAGTCAAGCCGCATTTAAAACGTCCTGAAAGGGACGTTTGTCCTATAGCCTATGGTGACCTAGCCACAATGTGGCGACGGGAACCATAGGAAAATGATTGCCCAAAAATCCGCGCCCTGAAAGCGGCGCAATATTAAGTTGGGTAGTTAGGGGTTTTTAGAATTTTATCCAATTTATTAGCGTCCATGAAGAACGCACAACGCAAGTTTGCAATCTCTTTTAAAGTCGCTATTGATAAAAAATTTTCACGTATAGGGCTCTATCAACGTCATGAGTTTATATTTTTATTATGGCGTTTTTATCTAAGAGTTTTTCACTGTATGGCAACTCCTCTATTTTTTGTTATTTTTACTAGGCTTGTTAAACTTTTAAAGGAGATAATATGTTACGTAGATTATTAGTTATGGTGTGTTCTGTATCGATGTTGACTGTCGTCAGTCATAGCGTGTTTGCTGTTAGTGATAAGCCGGTTGAACCTGCTGCTCGCCAAGTTGCTAAAGCTCAAAAAGAGCAGATTAATAAAGTTAATATTAATACAGCAGATGTCGCTACTTTGCAGAAAGCTAAATATATGAGTAAGCGCAAAGCTGAGAGTATAGTTAAATATCGTGAAGCCAATGGTCCTTTTAAATCGGTAGATGATTTGTTGAAAGTTAAATGCCGTGGCATTCATAAAGATTGGTTAGAAAAAGCAAGTAAACATTTTGAGGTTTGATAGTTAAAACTAAGTTCGGGAGTTGAAGTCGTAACGAATTGTTTCGTCGCAGAAGATTTTAACTTCCGGGTTTAGGTTAAATGTTCCACCCCCGCTAAATCGTAAAATATACGGTATTTATTTTTACTAAGCTGTAGCTGATTGATTTGTTTTTAAATTTAACATCTTGCTGTCAATAACACGTAAAGATGACCGACTTAGTTAACACGTTAGTTGACCGATTG
>CAZTPH010000081.1:0-6250 GCA_964614705.1 uncultured Coxiellaceae bacterium | reverse complement strand
ACATTCCACCTTTAGTATGCCCGGGAGTAAGTATAGTCGATATAGAGATATTATTAAAAGAAAGTTCCGTAGCATCTTCTAATAGATAAAGCTTATTTTTATTAAAATGGTAATATTCGGATTCAATCCGCGATATATAAATTGGCATATTATATTTTTTGGCCAACATTTCTACCCCACACACATGGTCATAATGGTGATGAGTAAGCAAGACTGCTGAAAGATTTAAATTATTATCTTGTACCTTGCTAATAATATTTTCAACCCGCCAAGATGGGTCTATAACTATTGCATTTTTACTACTAGTATCTAACACCAAATAGCTATAATTTTTAAAAAAGAATTTTTTGGCTTTAATTGGTAATACTTCAATGCTCATAAGCTACCTTTTTAATAAAATATTTATTATTTCGTCGAAATTTACCTTTGCATTCTTAAAAGGATTGTCTATAGCATATACTTCTGAATAAGATCTTTTGGAGAGATTATATTTAACAATATTTGCAAAAGTTCCTGATGGGCTTAAATCTAAGTAGGTAAAGGGACCTTTTAGTTCAAGCGCGGCGATCGTTTGTTGGATTGACATTGGCTTATGGATACAATCCCAAAAATGGTTACTAGTAACCGAAGTAGAATCAAAATCAGCTAAACAAGATAAAAATGATATTTTGCTACTACTAGCATCATCTATATGTACTTGTTTTTCTAAAAATTCAAGATAGGAAGGTCTTGCAGCATCTATAAACGATGAGTGAAACGCATGGATTACCGGTAATAACGCGTAGGTAATGTTTTTTATTTTCAGATAATCAATAATCCGTTTTAAGCAAACCATATTACCAGATATAACAAAAGTAGAGCTGCAATTATATGAAGCAATCTCTGCGTTATTATGTAAGAGTATGGTATTTTGATACAACTCAATGGGAGCAATAACTGCAAGCATACCTCCTTTATCGCAATACCTCTCTAAACACATCGCCTGCTTAATAACCGATATAATTGCATCTTCTAAGCTTATAATCTTAGAAACAGTTGCGGCTACAAATTCTCCTAAACTTGCTCCTAACACATATTCAGGATAAATACCCAACTCCTCTAATGTCTTAGCCAAAGAGTATTCATACATGTAAATTGCTGGATGGGTATATATTGTCTGATTAAATAAATCATTCTTTTTACGTCTAGGATCGTAGAGAAGAGGTAATATATATTCTTTGGTATGATTGTGTACTAGGCTATTCAACGTATCCATCCAGTACTTAAACCTTGGGTGATCTGAATATAATTCATGCCCCATATGATAATACTGGGACCCCTGCCCAGAAAATAGAAATATTATCGGTTTGTTTCCTTTCATAAAATTACCTTTTATCCCATAAATAATATAATTTATAATCTTTTCTAAAGCTATTCTTAAAATTGGTTTCGGCAATAAAACTCAAAACCACTTAAACAGGTCATGAATCACAACTCATATAGCTATTTACATTCTACTTCTGTTCTTTTTCTTTTGCTAGTTTTATTCCGAGTTTAATGAAAGTCTTCACTAGCAACATAGGGGATTTTTAGATACTTGCTTTTAATGGTATGATCTTCACTTTTCTATATAACTAAGTTTTTTAATACAATCTCTTAAACAAATAGCAGCGCTATTTTTATCAGAAACAGCTGATAAATAACCATCATCATCTTTGCACAAATGTAGATGCCAAGACCAAATATCCTCTCTTTTTGCCTTGTTTTTAAGCTGAGTTAGTTTTTCTGCCAAAACATTATTACACCTACTAATTGATACATGCCTAATCCAAATATCTCTACCCTCTTTCTTATCTACACTAACTAATTTTTGAGCTAATTTTTTAGGCACTTGAAAATGCATAAAGTCAATCGGCTGACGCCACCTACCACCCCAAATAGTAAAACCATGGTCACTAAAAATTTTAGCCTCTTTAGCAGTCAACATACCTGGACGATTGAGCTCGCGATTAATAAACCAATCATCTGAATCTTGCGGTTGGATTGTAGCCTCAAGAATAGCTTGGACTTCTTGCAAATCATTTACCTCTGCTTTAGCAAGTGCTTTGCTAATCGACTCTTGGTCTTTAAAACGATCTAAAGATCTAGTTGGTATAATGCTATAACTACCACGAAGAGCATTATAAAAAGGATTATGATAGTCATTAACATCGATAGCCGCGCCATATGCATGCAAAGATACTTCGCTACTTCCTACTATATTTCTATTTACATAGCAACCAACCGCATAGATAGGAAATTGTCTCCTGTATAATTTTTTAAATATTTTTCGTACACTAGGTGCAATTACATCTAAAACTTTAACCCTCATTGTTCTATTGCTATTATTGAAAGTCCGGCACCTAATTTCTACGTCAACTATTCTCTCCTCACTGACTACTGATGGAGGTGGTAAATGGCTAGTCTTTTTCCTATAGCCACATCCATTTAAGCAAAAAGAAAACAATAATAGCAAAACTGTCAGGCATTTTAACATATCAATACTTCAGGTTAAACACTTGGCTAGTATAATCTCAAACAACCAAATTGCAAATAAAAAACCGTATACCCTACTACCAAAACATGATATCTTTTACAGCTCTGAAAGAGATTGGTAGGGAAGTTCCGCCGGCCTAATCTCAAGCGGTACATCTTTAATAATTTTTGAATACTAGAGTGGTATTATTAGATGTTTATATTTATACACTTTTTTTGATAGTCTTAGAATCGCGAAGAGCGAAGATATATATTAACAAGTTTCGCTACTTCATCCATTATTCCTATTAACTTATCTTTGTCACTCTCAATCGAACTATACAAATTCAATTCTATTTGCTTGTCATTGTACCTAACATCCGTATAGAAAGTAAGCATATCGGCCAATCTACTGATCTGAGCATCATTTTCATCTAGCAAAACTTGCTCTTCTTTGGTACTAGGTTTAAACTTGCCCATAAAGTTAAAAACTATTGTTTGGTACCCTATTTCAATCGTTTCATGGGCTATTAAAGAATTAAGTGTACCCCATGGTTGTTTCTTTATCTTATCTAATATAAACTTATTTATATTTATCCCATGTTTTAAAGCAAATTTATGTAACTTCAACAATTTGCTTTTAAATAAATAGGGACCCATTTTAATGGCAAAACGTCCCCAACTCTTATTCAAGAGAAACATCAGAATTTCCTGATAGCATCTATAAAAATTTATGCCATTTTTAGCAACATACTCTAATGTTTGGTAAGCATACGAAGGTATTTTTAATAAATTTGTTTCATCTACCGGTACAATTAAAGGGATAACATCAAGCAAGAGTCCAATAGTACTAAAATAACTCTCGTTTTGAAACCTTCTACCATGATGCATTATTTTCATTGGTACTTTATCAAACCCAAGATATCTTTTTACAAACAAAGTAAACATAGTAAACGATAAAGCCCAAACATCTTTTTCGTTATAATGCCTAGGTATATCAATAAAATATTTTAAATATGTCACTTGTATTTTAGAACGTCTTTTTTTCAAAACTATTTTTTCTAATTCTCGTTTATAATGTGCATATTCACGTAAATTCAATGTATCAATAACTTCAATTTCTGTAACCTTTGTTGGTAGACGATTTACTTTAGCTGCAAAGTCAAAAAATGATTTAACCGTATACGAATTTTCACCATAGTAATAATTTATTAATTTTTTCTTCAGGATATTTGCTGATATCAGATCATATATAATATGGTCTGCTACAATTAAAAATTGATATTCCTTTGAGTTCAATTTAATAATTATAACTTTATATAATAGGGGGCTTTTTTTAAACTTTTCTTGATATAATGTCTGAATTATTTTTATAATTGCTTCTTGCTGACAAGTAACGTCATAAACTGTTAAATCCACAAAAGGAACCCTGATTTTCTTTGTAAAATTGAAAACCTGCCAACAATATTTTTTATTTTTTTTGAATAATATGCTACGTAGTTGCTCTTGCTGTTTTACGATTCTTTCAAACGCTTCTTCTAAACGTAAAATACTTACCTCTGTATAAAAATGTATAATACTTACAATTGGCATCTTTGGAAGCACGCTGAGCAATAATTGTGCTGGTGCTACCGGATAATATTTACATGGAACACCAGAGGTAATTATATTAGCATACACTTTGTTTTCTTTGTTTACTTGCCGAAAGATGTTTGATAGATTTATTTTAGTCAAACCTGGAACACTAGTAGATGCATCTTTTACCTTAAATTGTCCATCTTCTATTTTATCATTATGTATTGGCAAATCAATTAAATAATTATATATGGCTTCAATATTTTGATAAGCTAAAATTTCATTTGCATCAATAGTAATACCTTCTTTATTCATTTCTTTTGCAACATCCATAGCGATTAAAGAATCGCCTCCTAAGTCAAAAAAGTTCTCTTTTATCCCGATAGGAGATAAACCAAGCAGCTGTTCCCATATATCAACTATTTGTTGCTGTAATTTATTTTTGGGTACTACCAAAACAGTTTCTGTCTTTAAAATATTTTCAGAAGTAGGTTTAGGAAGCTGGGTTTTATCTAATTTAGTATTTGCATTAACCGGGACCTCATCTATTTGTACAAAGTATGCTGGGATCATATAATCTGGGAGTTTTTTGGCAAGCAACTTTCTTATCTCAGCTAATACCAATTTATGATTAGATATTATATATGCACAAAGTTTTGTTTCTTCTTTGTCATCTATAGCTACTACAACAGCTCCTTTGATTAAAGGATAAGACAACAAAGATGACTCTATCTCCCCCAGCTCCACCCTAAAACCGCGGATCTTAACTTGAGAATCTTTTCTACCTAAAAACTCCATTTCTCCATTTGGCAGTAATTTAGCTATGTCACCAGACATATACATTTTTTCGTTTTCATTAAAGGGGCTGTTAATAAACTTCATGGCGGTAAGCTCAGGTCTATTCAAATATCCGCGAGCAACACCATTACCTGTAACACATATCTCTCCTTCAAAGCCTACTGGGACACTTTGCAATTGTTCATTTAACAGACGAATCTCTACATTCGATATAGCTACACCAATATTAGATTTACCAATCGTAATATCTTCTTCTGTGATTTTTTTAAAAGTTGCATGAACGGTTATTTCTGTAATACCATACATATTTATAAGTTCTACACTTGGATATTTAATATACCAAGGTTTTAATTTTGATACATTAAGGGCTTCTCCACAAAAAATTATGTACCGCAGCGAAATTTCAGCCCATTTACAATCTAACTCTTCCTTCATAAGATTATAAAATGTAGTTGGCGTTTTTGTTAAAACTGTTATTTTTTCTTTTTTTAAAAGTTGAAGATACTTTTTCATATTCTGTTGGATATCTTTTGGTATAAGTACAAGTCTACCTCCGAAAAGAAGTGCTCCATACATCTCCCATACTGAAGCGTCAAAGCAATATGTATGAAACATCGGCCAAACATCAGATTGAGAAAATGAAAGCTGCGTCTCTTTATTAAACAGTAAGCCAATCACACTACGATGTTCGATCATTACACCCTTAGGTTTCCCTGTCGTTCCTGATGTATAAATCACATATGCTAAATCATTATTAGTATTAACTATTGGTAAGTTTTCATTTCTTCCAGCAATTTTTTGATCAAAGATAATTTTTTCGCCATAAAGATCAAAGTTTGTTTCTCTACTCTTTGTTGTGATAATAATTCTTGTTACACTATCTTCCAACATAAAACTCACTCTATCATCAGGGTAAAGTGGATCTATTGGTAAATAAGCTCCTCCTGCTTTTAATACAGCAAGGATAGCGATGATCATTTCAAAAGATCTATCTAAAATGAGCGCAACTATAACATCAGATTTAACACCTTTGTTTCGCAAAATATAAGCAAGTTGATTAGCTTTAGCATTTAATTCTGCGTAAGTCATATTATGCTCATTCAAAGTTAGAGCAATATTATTAGGTGTTTTTTTTGTCTGCTCTTCAAACAATTCATTTATAGTCTTCACTACCTTTCCCCTTTAGTAAAACAATTTTAGTAATATAATGAAATACATGGTCCGAAAGCATTTTCCTCAGCCAAGAAAATAACTTGGCGTCATAACCTATAACATACCTGAATTTACCTGAATTGCTTACGGCAACTTTGTAAATATGCTTTGCTACTGTTTCAGGCTTAGAAGATAGTATATTTAAAGATTTTAAATTAGAGTCAAGCCTCTG
>CAZTPH010000080.1:0-6339 GCA_964614705.1 uncultured Coxiellaceae bacterium | reverse complement strand
CGTTTATTACCATCTGCTCTCATAAAAACAAGCTTATCTCTTAATAGCTTATTAATAGTTCTAGAGACAAACACTCGATTCCTTTTTGAAAGTTTTGTAAGTTCCGCTACATTAATATTTTTATTGGCTACAATAATTTTTAGCGACGCCTCTTCACTTTTTAACAATTCAAATTTGCTTACCCTTTCTAAAGCCAATGCTGAAATAGTTTCTTTGGCTAATTTAGAAGATACTTTCTGTAAAAGTTTTCCTATTTGTAGACGGTGGATAAGCATATAAACCAAACCAAATATATATCTTAATCTTCCGTCAGCAACTTCATATAAATAATCAAAAATTTCTTGGTTTAAAGGAAATTCGGTGTTCTTCTTTACCTCATAGAAAGCTAAACGTTTTTTAATAAGCTCATGGTAATAAGATTTACCAAGTGGTTTTATAATAACTTCTGTACTAATAATATCATCTAATCTATCAACCTTTTTTGCTATGAATGATCGCAGCCCTACATCACCAACTAAAAACCAAGAGATATTACTAATTTGAAAATAATCTCTAGCAGCATTAAATAAATAGGTTAGGTGTTCTTCATTATGAACTGTATTAATATCTAAATTATTCAATTGAATCAATAAGCCATTCTTGTATCCCAAGCCAACGGCCAAGCTGCCCAGATCTTCAAGATGAAATCCTAATGTGGTTGCCGGAATAAACGTCGGTTGGGTTACTGTAGATGATTTACCATAACTTGCCCCAAATGAAAATGCAGTTATACCAAAATTATTATATGCCGCAGATAATCTATATGCCAATGCTTTTGCGTTAGTAAATATCTTATTATTTTTAACAGCTTTTTCATGAACAATTTCTAGTTCTCTAATTACTGTAGAAATAACCGCTGTTAAAAGACTTTCAAGATTCCAATGTTTTTCTACGCTAACTTCGTCTCTAGGAGCCAGATACAATCTTTTCTTTTGAGCCGAAAATTTTAGATAGTTAGCAATAGATGTTGTTCCTACACCTCTCGCCCCTTCTACAATTAAACACACATTTTTATCTAGTAATACATTTTTACAAAGCAACACTTCTTTTTGATGACCAGTAAAAAGATTGACTGTTTTTGCCAAAATAGGATCCACTGAAAATGGATATTCTTTATAACCAAGTAATTGCCATTCCATAAATATTAGTATCTAATTTATTTGAAGCAGGATTGTATCATAAAAATGATACAAATCAATATAAAGTTATGTACTACGAATGATCCTTAAAAAGTTACATAGCTAAGATTATGTGAGTTCTTATCATTCATACTCCAACTTTTTATTAAAATACGGCTCTCTGAAATTCATATCTAAAGTGATTAAGTGGTATCTGATAAGCTATTTTTTGTTTAAAAATTATTTTTAAGGGAGTTACTAATCGATATGAGAAAATCTACGAGATTTTCCAAATCTCTTATTATACGAACTAACAATAAAAGCTGAAAAAGGCCCACGCCACCACGAATGGTCAGGATTTTTTATGCCCCCAAATTTTTCAAGGTCTAGCTTCAATCTCTTTGCCATTTTAATTATAACAACGGGACTATACATATCTTTCTGCTCGGCATAATTTCTATCATACATAAACTAACTCCTCCACAACTTGATCACTAATGATAAATCCATTAATCTTTGCTTAACAAATTACAAGGAGATTATACTCTAATAAATTACTTAAGGAAAGATTAATATTTGTGTTAATAATTAGCTAAAAAGGTTCTACTATATCTTTATTACTAAAAATAACATTTTGAAAAATAACACATTATAGAATTACCGGCTTAGTTAGCCTAAAATAACCTCTCATAACTAGTCATTTAACCTAAATTCAGGAGTTGGGATCGTTATGAGAGCGCTTAAGATATTGAAGATAATGATTTTCTTTTGAAATTTTTTACGAGACAGTGGTAACCCCACGGTGAGTAAAAAATTTCAAAAAAGTATCGGTGCCAGGGCCTTACTAACGACATTAGACCTACATTATCCTCTATACATGTAGTTTTGAGCGCGTACTAATTTGAAGTCAGGGCGGCGCTTAAATAAAGCAAAACAACGTTCTTAATTATTAGCCCAAGCTTTAAAAACCAGATATGACATCCTCGATAAAGAATTTGGGCGTAAGCAGCAGCACCGATTTTCTGCAAATCCCGTTGCCGAGACCTAAAAACCCTTAATTATGCCAAATTACAGGAATGCAACTCCCTTAATTTGCATGAATTAAAGGAATTTGATATTATACTGGAATGATACCTAGAGCCGTAAAAATAGAAAATCACTTAGAAAAAAATAAGGCATTAATTATCTATGGCCCAAGGCAAGTTGGAAAAACTACATTAGTGAATGAGTTTCTATCTCGAACTAACCTTAAGTACAAGTTTTTTTCTGGGGATCAACTAGATTTTGCTGATGATTTTGGTAAGTGTGAGCTCGAATTAATTAAAGCTATGGTTGGTGATGCTAAGCTTTTGGTTATAGATGAAGCACAAAAAATAACCAACATTGGTAGAGCAATAAAAATCGTGGTAGACCAAATTCCAGATATATATGTTATAACCACAGGGTCATCATCATTTGATCTTGCTAACGCTACTAGTGAAGCCTTAACCGGTAGAAAAAACCTTGTTACTCTCTACCCCATTGCCATATCAGAGCTTAGCCAAATAAATTCACCATATGAACTAGAAAAAAATATTTCTTCATATTTAATTTATGGTTTATATCCAAATATCATCACCTATACCACTAGTGAGCAGAAACAAAATAGAATTATAGAGATTAAAAACTCTTACTTAATTAAAGATATCCTTGAGTTTCATAGGGTCAAGAATCCTAAAGTTGTAATTGATCTTTTAAAGTTATTGGCTTTTCAAGTTGGAAATGAAGTGTCTACTACTGAGCTCGGCAAATCTCTAGGATTAGATAATAAAACTATAATGCGCTATCTAGATCTATTAGAAAAGTCTTTTGTTATCTTCCGGCTTAATGGTTTTTCAAGGAATTTGCGTAAAGAAATCACTAAAATGGGGAAGTATTATTTTTATGATTTGGGCATCAGAAATTCTTTGATCTCAAATTTTAACAACTTGGACACCAGGAATGATGTTGGACAATTATGGGAAAATTTTGTGTTGCTAGAGAGAATTAAAAAGAATAGCTATCAACGGTTATATGCTAACTATTATTTTTGGCGTACCTATGATCAAAAAGAGATAGACCTAATCGAAGAAAGAGGCGGAGGTCTTTGCGGCTATGAATTTAAATGGCAACAAGATAAAACTAAACCGCCTGCAGATTGGTTGGTGAACTATCCTGGCGCTACCTTTGAGGTTATTACTAAAGGCAATTTTCTAGATTTTGTGGTCTAATTTTGATGCTGTACACAGATAGCTTAAGTAGCAGATGCGACGCTCTATCTATTAAACTATAAATTTTCTAAATTACAATCACTGCAATAATGGGGCGCGCCATCAAAAATAAAGTAGTATCCGTAATAATCGATTTCATCGAAAAGACCAGAACCCTCATTTTTAAGCAGCCAAATTGGGGTTTCGCAACAATCTCGGTGGCAGGTATTAAAATTGGCAACTGTTTCTATATTGTTTTCTCTTGAGCGCTCACTACTATAGCATTCACAAGAATAGCTGTTATCTCCGGCAATTTTGGCAATATCCTTTTTATTTAATTAGTACCATCATAACAAGCTTCATTATCCTAATGTTAAAATATCTAATCCACCTCAGTTTTGTAACCCCAGGTAATTTTATTGCATACAACTATACAATAAGTTACACTTAATGTAACTTATTGTATAGTTGTATCTATGCAGCCTATAAAAACATTAACAAAGTGGTTACAACAACATGTCAGTGTCGAGGGCTACTTGTTCACCTTGCACGACTTGCGCCCCCTCTGTCCCGCACTATCAGAATCTGCATTTAAAACCTTATTAAGTAGGGCAGTTAAACAGAGGGTTTTAGAGAGAATTTGTCGAGGGCTATATGCCTACAATAGCCATGGTCATTCCAACGGACTATTATTGTTTCATGCCGCAGCTTACATAAGGAGCGGGGAATTTAACTATATTAGCCTTGAAACCGCCCTAAGCGACGCAGGAATAATTTCTCAAATACCCCATTCTCATATAACCATTATGTCGACTGGGAGAAGCAATAAGATATTATGTGGTAATTATGGAACGATAGAGTTTATTCACACTTCTCGTAAACCAGCAGAAATTTTTGATAGACTTATTTATGATGGAAGCCATAGATTATGGCGCGCTAGCCCTAAACTTGCTTTCGAGGATATGAAAAAAACTCACCGAGATTGTAGTCTAATAAATTGGGATATATTACATGAATCTATTTGATCTGATCGTAACAGAAGCATTAAAAAATCAAACGCACTTAACCACTTTACGCCCCGTAGTGGAAAAAGAACTGTTGCATCACGATATACTGCGCATAATGCGGGATTATAATTTTTTTACCCATCTCACCTTTATAGGTGGTACCTGCCTAAGGCTTTGTTACGGCGGCGTGAGGCTAAGTGAAGATTTGGATTTTACAGGAGAAGCCAATTTTTCGCGTAAGCAGTTATCTGAAATGGGAAAGATTCTTACTCAAAATTTACATGATAAATATGGGTTAAATGTTGTGGTAAGTGAGCCTATAAAAGATAAGCAAAATGTAGATGCCTGGAAAATTAAAATAGAGACCAGGCCAGAAGTAAAAAATTTTCCCAGGCAGCGAATAAATATCGATATTTGCGCGGTTCCATCTTACGAAAAACAGCCGATGATGCTGCTTAACCCCTATGGGGTCGATATGGGGACTTCTGGTTTAATAATTCAGGCACAAAGTCGCGAAGAAATCTATGCAGACAAACTCATAGCTATTGCACTACGACCGAACCGAATTAAATACCGAGATATATGGGATATATTATGGCTGCATAATAAAGGGTTAGAGCCAAGGTTAACACTTATACCATATAAGCTTAAAGATCGTGGTTGCACGAAAGAACATTTTATTAAATTATTTTCCAAGCGCTCTCGTTTACTTAAAGATGATCCTAAAATTAGCGGGGAATTCAGGCAAGAAATGTTACGTTTTTTGCCGCTTGACCAAATACGGCATATCTTAGAACAAAGCGATTTGTGGAGTTTTGTTGTATATTTAATTACCGATCTAGGAAAACAAATCAGAAAGGCCATTGGATAAACACCAATCGAAAACCAACCTGCTTTTTTAATTGTAAAAGGCATTAAGTTGGGCTCGGGAAAGGTGCCCTGCCTTCCATCTTCTTATAGGAGCCAAGGTTATAATTGATTCCGGAGATGGTACTATTAAGATGTTAGAACCAGCGGTAAAACAAACGGTAAAACGATTGGCGCCAGAGCCTGAGCTGCCTAACTCGCGTGGATAATCATGTTTATGAACTATAAAAGAGGTGCCGTATGCTGATAGCCGACAACCAAACGCCGTAACGCGCTTGGTGTGGCGTCTGACTATGGCGAAGACCGGCTCATTTTCTTTACGGAAAGCAGCTATCAGAGTAACACAATAAATCGGAGTTTTTATTAAATTGCCAGCCAAAATCATATTCAAAGAAAAGATCTTTTTTTAGGTTAGGGCCGTTGTATAAAAAGCAGCAAAAGTTACAGCAAACATCTTATGAAGCAACCTCGCACTCCAATTCCTTATAGAACTTATAGTCAAGATAAACTCCGCATGCACAATAAAAATCGCCGCCCAAAATATACTTATTATGGCCTGCATCTAATTGTATAATCATATCAACCACCGCTACTATTTGTTGTTAATATTCTATCATTACAAACCCTACAGCTCATCTTTCACTAGTGGCAAGCCATCTCTTGTGGATTTAATGTCTATATTCGAGCCATTTTCTAATATTCCAAGTTGGCGTAAAAAAGCGTCTATTTTATAATTTCTTCCTAGAAAATCTTTAATCATCTCTGCAATATTTTTTGAGCTACCGCGCTCTAGAAATTTATGAAGAAACTCTTGGGCTGTAATTGGATTAAAAATCCCTTGTTCTTCGAATTTAGAGAAAAGATCCGCAGCCATAACTTCAGCCCAAAGATAACTATAATACCCGGCTTCGTAAGGCTCTTCAGGATCAGCAAAAATATGGTGGAAATAATGGACCGAACGATCATCTTGATATGCTGGAGCGACCCTGATGTCGTTTCGTATAGTAGCAATAATTTTTTCAATTTCTGCCATTGTGGTAGCTTGTTCCAGATGGATTTTAAAGTCAATTAATGCAAATT
>CAZTPH010000079.1:0-6350 GCA_964614705.1 uncultured Coxiellaceae bacterium | reverse complement strand
GCGCAATATTGAAACCAAAGAATTGCTTAAAATTATTGCTAAAGGTGCAAATAAAAGCGTGACTATTAGTGATAGTGTCACGGGAAAAATTTCTATCGCTTTAAATAATGTATCTTGGCAAGAAGCTTTGGACACTGTTCTTAGGAGCTGTAGTTTAGTTAAATACGAAAGCCAAAATATTATTACGATTGTTACAAAAGAAGAGCAGAATAAAGATGAGGATAGTTGGTTACAAGCGCGAGCTTTTAATTTGCACCATGTTTCGGCGGATAATCTGGCCAAAATCTTAAAGCCAGCTGGAGCATTATCAAGCCGAGGTAAGATTGGCGCTGCACCAGACTCTAATACTTTGCTGGTAGCAGACACTGGTGAACAACTGAATCAGCTCGATGCATTGATCAAGAGGATCGACGCGCCAGCCGGCCAGATTTTTATCGAAGCGCGAATTGTTAATGCTGATGAGGCGTTTTTGCATGAATTGGGTTTAGAATTAAACAATCGTTACGAAGTAAGAGATTGGGATAAAAATCGCAGGCAACCCTTAGCAATTAAATCTAAAGAGGGCGAATTTAATTTTGCTATTGCCAGACTAAATGATAGTTCTATGTTAGATCTTAAACTTGCTGCGCTTGAAAAAGATGGGCGTGGGCGAGTAATTTCTAAGCCTAAGTTGTTGGCAACAGATCGCCAGCCGGCTTATATTGAAGCTGGTTCTGAAATTCCCTATCAGGAGCAAACAAGGGAGGGCAATACTAGCGTAACTTTTAAAAAAGCAGTGCTCAGTCTAAAAGTTACCCCTGAAATAGCTTCACCACGTGCTGTTTCTCTATTAATTGAGATGAGTCAAGACAAAATTGGTCAACTATTAGTTAATGGTGTACCAACGATTGATACTCGTAAGATCCAAACTAAAGTTTTAGCCCATGATCAGGAAACGATTGTGCTTGGTGGAATTTATGAGTGGAGTAAAAGTAACCATATGACCAGTATACCAATTTTAGGAAAAATTCCAGTTTTAGGTTGGTTATTTACTTATAGATCATCCGCCTGGGAGCGGAGAGAATTGTTAATTTTTGTTACCCCCAAAATAGTGGTAAGAAAGCCATCCTGAAACAGTAGGCGCGCCTCTTTTTTAGGGTAATGGTAGGGTAATGGTGTTGCAATGGCTAATTTTAGGTTTATAATTTCCACCGTCGTCAACATAATAGATGGGGAAATATGGAAAAAAAAGAGATAGTTAAAATCGCACTAGAGGCAATCATGTTGTTTTTTATTGCCATATTTTTGTTGTCAGCTTTCGGTAGTATTTTTGCCTTATCAGGTGACGTAGTTAGAGGAAGCGAGTTTGGTATGCTTATTGATTTAGTCAAAGTAGCAAATAAGATATTGGTGATTTTATCATTTTATATACTACATAGGTGGTTTTTTGGCGAGCATAGCGGGCTTAAGATTTTTAGTATCTTGAAAAATATACGACTCCATGTTGATGATAAAGCAAAACATAACTAATTGCTTTTAGCTTTGCGACTTGATGTTAAATTCTAAGAGCTCGTACGTTGCTCTAACTTTATTTCGCGCCCTGCGGATTCGGTGTTTCCTGTGCTAATTAATTATGATTCGTCGGGTGCGAATAAAAGAAATAGTTTGTTTTTAAAATATTTTACGGCACCAAGTAGCAAGATAGAAAAGCCTACATTACCTATTATTTCATACTTGAAAAAAGGAATGGCGGCGATATAGCATAAAGTGAGCCCTTCTTGGGTTAATGGATATAACCAACCCTCAAGCCAAACTCCAAAATTAGAGATAATAAAAAACACTAACGATGATGATAGGCTGGCCGCAGTAATTTTAAACAGGGTGACATTATGCTTACAGGCAGTTCCTATTAAAGCTATTAACAAAAAACTGCCATATTGCCAATAAAATCCTGGATAAAAAAGCACCCATTGTCCAAGATAGATACGGTCGATAAAAATATCCCCGATCCATACTGATAGTAGTGCGATCAAACAAGGTAGCAGCCACTTGTTACTACTAAAATAGGCTCCACTCGCCAACAAGATAGCGGGCGTAGGAGAAAATGGTAGTGGATGGCCCATAAATGGAGGGGCTAAGATACGAAGCAGTGTGGCAAAAAAAACCAAGCCAGCAAAGGTTGCTATTGATAATTCGGTGCTATCTTTTGGTTGCATAAAATGTCCTCGTTTGCTCTCTTGAATATAATTTAAAGAGTCTCCTATTGTCCAGCTGGTTTTTTCAACTATCAAGAATAATTAGGGAATTTTTTTACTAATTTTTCAAAGACCTCATCCGCAGTTAGGTTAGACATATTGATTAGGGAGCTTTGTAGTTTACCATAAGCGCCTGCAAGGTTGGGATTGGTTGGGCCATATAAAGAAATAGATGGAACCTCAAGTGCTGCAGCCAAGTGGCCAAGACCGGTGTCTACCGCGATAACCCATTTCGCCGATGATAAAATTGCAGCTAGTTCCGTTAAGCTCGCTTTTGGTAAAACCTCCGCATTATCTGATGAGCTGGCGATTTTTTTTGCACGTGATAGTTCTTGTTGGTTGCCCCATGGTAGTTTTACCTTCAAATTTAATTTATTGGCAAGCCTAGCAAGTTCAATCCAGCGGTTGATGTCCCAACATTTATTGTCTCGGCTGCTGCCATGGGCAAAAACCAAGTAATCTTGGTTATAAGTAATAGTAGATTTAATTCTGGTTTTATCTATGCCATAGCTTAAGTTATTGTTATCATTTGGGTAATTTAGAGATTTAGCAAATAGCTGACGAATTCGCTCTACTGCATGCATATTTTTACTAATGGCGAACTTGTAGTGATAAAAATATGATGCAAGAGACTCTCTCGCGCTATTTTTATCAAATCCACAAATTTTTCCATGAGCTATTTTGGCAACGAGCGCACTTTTAATTAATCCTTGAGGATCAATGATAAGATCATAATTTTTTGCTCGTAGATTTTGCCAAAAAGAAACCATATCTCTTATTGCTTTTAGGTTTAAGGGGTTTTTTTTCAAACGACGAAGAGAGATAGGAATAACTTTTTCGATTGCCGGATGCAAGGACGGAATTTCTGCAAAATTTTCCTCTACTACCCAATCGAAGCTAATATCTGGAAGAGCTCTGGTTGCATCTGTCACAGCAGGCAAGGTGCTAATAACATCCCCGAGTGAAGAGATCTTTACGATCAGTACTTTCATAGATGGATTGGGTGATGATTTTGCGACGAGACTACTGATCTATAATTCTTAGTTGGTGGCGGAGTTTTTTTAGTGGCTTTGGATATAGGAAAAATTAATGACAGTACCAGTAAAATAAAGAGAAATATAATTGCCCGAGAAGACCCTAATCCATTTCTGTCGCTCAGGTCGATTTGTTCTTGGTTGTTAACAATTTGCTCATCCATATTTCGCTCCTATTTGTTAATATGGGCGATACTGGACTCGAACCAGTTACCCCTGCCATGTGAAAGCAGTGCTCTACCGAGTGAGCTAATCGCCCTAAACGTTTTTTAAGATATCTTAAACGCTTTCAGTATGATTGCAACAGACATTTTCATCTATGCAATAACAGCCTAGCTTTTAAGTCTATCCAAAGTATATAAAAAAGCAGGTCGATTAATCATTCCAAAAAGATTTAGCAGAACCAATAAATCTGTAAACTATCTATTAATAAAACCCATCACATTGTTATTAATTCCGATTTGAAATATACCATTGGCAATTGTGAGCACAACGGCCAACATGACTCCATGATAAGTTTTTTCTTCTAATGCTTTTAGTGCTTTAGTTTTGTCGTGATGGGTAAGATAAACTGATGCTGCAGCTGTGGTGCTAAATATACCGATCCCACCAGCTAATCTTAAGGTATTACCTAACCCGATTCTTTGCATAATAAAAGCCATTCCTAAAGCAACACCAGTTGCCTCATATAAAAGACCTCCGGAAACGCTGTTTATCTCGCTATTAGTTAAGGCTAATGTTCGGTCAGAGCCAACAGTGCTATTAATTTTATACATAAACTTTACTCCAAATTTATAAAATACTAACCCAATGAACGTCTAGTGCTAATTTGACCGATGATGAATCTGTCGCATTCAGAACTTTTCAACCAAAGCAAGGAATATAGACCCTTGCTTTGGTTAGACCCCTCGCTTTCGCAAGGATGAAGATTGTAACATTCTCATCATGGTCAAAAATAGTTTTTTTCACTATCGGCCCAGCCTATGCTTCCTCTTCTACTTCAATTGGAACGGGCGAAGCTATTGCATCATCATATTGTTCCTCAAGCTGATCTTCTTTTGCCTCTACTATCTTAGCATTCCAAGTTAACGCTAAGAAAAATATTGCTGCGGCACAGGAAATTAGCAACAGAATAAAACCACCATTCCAACCAAATTTATCTACAGCTAAACCAATTCCAGCATTAGCGACAACTGCTCCGCCTACATAACCGAAAAGTCCAACCAGTCCGGCTGCGGTACCAGCGGCTTTCTTTGGAACTACGTCCATAGCCGCTACGTATGCAAGTAAAACTGGGCCATAGATAAAAAATCCTACCGACATCAATGTAATGTAGTCATATAGTTTATAGCCGACGGGCACAAACCAATAGGCAAGTACCCCAAGCCCTACAATAAACATAAACGCTATACTGACCGGGGCACGGCGAGCACGAAAGAATCTGTCACTAACCCAGCCGCTTAGAAGTGTGCCTGGAATGGCTATAAATTCGTACAGAAAGTACGCCCACCTGCTTGCGTTAGGAGAAAAATCTTTGGCTTCTGTAAGATAGGAGGGAACCCAATTTACTACGCCATATCTGATGATGTAGATAAAGACATTGGCAAAGGCCAGGTACCACAGATATTTATTTACGAGCACATATTTAAAGAGGATTTCTTTGGTAGATAGCTCTTTTTCTACTGTTTTGTCTTTGGCCTCATCTTCTCCCTCATAGTCTTCTTTTTTGTACTCTTCTATTGGAGGCAGGCCTTCAGACTGAGGAGTATCACGCACAGTGATTAATACAAAAACTGCTATTCCCAAAGAAATAATTGCTGGAAAATAAAAGATACTATGCCACGAAGAAAAAATAGCTGTACCAAGGATCGCAAGGGGTGCTATTAATCCACCGCCAATATTAGCAGCAGTACCCCAAAGCGCTGTTTTTGTCCCCCGTTCCTTCTTAGTAAACCAATGAACCATCACTCTAGCTGATGCCGGCCAGCCCATCCCTTGACACCAGCCGTTTAGAAACATCAAGACGAACATTATTGAAATGCTTCCTAAAACCAAATTAGTTCCTAAAAAGAGGGTTATGACTGAAGAAATAATCAAGCCTGTCGCCATAAAGTATCTGGGGTTACTGCTATCAGAGATAGCCCCCATGACAAATTTGCTAATGCCATAAGCTAAAGGAAGCGCAGAAAATATCAGTCCAAGCTGTGTTTTGCTGAGGCCTTCTTGTTGTAGGAAAGGTATAGCAAGAGCAAAGTTATTTCGCAAGAAATAGAAGCTAATGTAGCCAATAAAAATTCCAGCGAAAACCTGCCAACGCAACTTTGAATAATGGCTATCTATTTTTTCTTTTGATAGCCTTGCTATATGCGGTGCCGGACGAAAAACGCCTAGCACGCTGTTTAAAATATTTTTATTTTTCATTTTAGTTTGCCTATATTTGTAATACTTACATATATCTAAATTAATAAACTAACGCCTTGTTCAACATTCATCTAAGTGAACTTGGTTGTACTTAATCATACATATCTTCTAAAATTTTGCCAATATTTATGCGAGCATTCTAAAATTTATGTTGATAACAAAGCTAACATATTGAATATAAAAAATTTTATATTCAATATGGATAATATAGTTTTGGGTGATAATATCGCCAAGAGCTTGAAAATATTCTAATTATCCTTGATATTTTGTTAAAAAGTTCAGAATGCAATAAACCTAGAAATAATTTAAACAAAATTTAGACGATTTAGTTGGGTTATTTTTGTTCTCAATCTCCGGAAACACATATAAAAAATGGAAAAGACCCAGGATACACAAAAAAATAGCGGTACTTTAAAGATGTGTTAAAATTTGCTTGTTCATAAGAGATCTTGAAAGGGTTTACAAAAAAAGAAAAATAACTTTTATAATAATAAAAAAATTTCTTATGAGAGAGCATCGTTTTTGGTTTAGCTAAAAGAAGACGTGGGGCTGGCCTTGGTGATAGAGATAAATGATAAAAGGAGAAGAGGATTATGAGTGAAAAAGGGCTCTTATAAATTTTAAGTGGGTAAACAGGCTGGATTAACCTTATTAAAATCCA
>CAZTPH010000078.1:0-6366 GCA_964614705.1 uncultured Coxiellaceae bacterium | reverse complement strand
CAACATTTTATCTCTCGCTTGGACCGGATAATACTGGACGTGCGATTAAAAGAATATTTCGCAAAGGATTTTTTAAAAAGGTTTCTCGTACCAGCGTCATCAGCACTTACGGAATACGCACTCTCCTAAATGGAATACTACTACCCGGCCCACACATTGGCAAAAAACACACAAAAATTTTACGCTCTATCAAAGATGCTGGCTTTGAAGCAGGCATTCATTCTTACGATCATCAAAAATGGCAAGATAACGCACATAAAATGTCTCACCAAGAATTTTCCGAGGAATTTCAAAAAGCGCTAGATGAATTCCAAAGAATATTTGGCTATCCTGCAACCACCTCAGCCGCCCCTGGCTGGCAAGCTAACGAAAACACATTGCTAACTTATGATAATGCCAAATTGGAGTATGCGAGTGATTGCCGCGGTAAAACGCCATTTTATCCTAAAATTGGAACAAAAAATTTTACCACTTTACAAATACCAAGCACTCTACCAACTCTAGATGAACTTTTGGGCAGAGAAGAGTTTCCTTTGGAAAATTTGGCAGACCACTATTTATCCCTATTAAAAACCACAGAAGCAAATGTATTAACGATACATCCTGAGCTTGAAGGAATGAAATATTTAGCTTGGTTTAAATCTGTATTGATGTTATTTAAAAACCAGGGGATACAATTTATAACTCTAAGCCAAATCGCCCAAATGGCTAATTACCCACAAAATGAAATGATCAATGCAGAAGTTGATGGGCGTTCTGGCCTAGTCGCCTGCCAAAAATAGCTTACGAGACTGCTAAGAGAATAATCTCTTCGGATTTGTCATCACCCATCCAGCACGACCGGACAAGCTTCTAGTTCTATGGGATTGCCAGATCAATTCTCAACTAGTTAATTGCCGGCTGTCAAGATGCGGCGCTTGCTCTCTCTTTCCTGTTGGTCCTATAGCTACATAGTAACCATCCTAAAAAAAAGCAGTTAAAGCCTACTGTGATTGATTAATATATTAAATCTCACCACGGTTTCAACTGCTGTTTTTAGAATTATTGGCGCTGCTCTAAGATATAACTCACCACCACTCCAAACAAAACGATCAGCCACGAAAGATAAAGCCATAGCAAAAAAATCGGCACAGCTGCTAAAGCACCATAGATCAACTGATAGTTGGCAACATAGACAATATAGTAGGAGAACAGTTGGCGTGCTAGCTCAAATAAAGTTGTCGCAATCAAAGCAGCAATCAAACTACTTTTGAACGTCACTCTTCGATTAGGCAAAAATGAATACAAAAACATGAATACTAGAAAAGCAATCAAATACGGCATAATTACCTTGAAAGTGATTAGCAATGCAACCCCCATTTTTCCTGCGTCACCCAAAACTTTAGTAAAATAAGCTGACAAAATAAATAGTGACGCTACTACCATAGGCATAATAATAATCATCGCCCAGTAAACAAAAAAAGCGATTAAGCCATGACGATTCTTTTTGATTTGCCAGATACTATTAAAAGATTGCTCCACGGAAAAAACTATTAATATCGCAGAAACTAATAACGCTAACATTCCTAAAGCAGACAACTTAACAGCATTAGCGGTAAAGCTCATCAGGTAATTTTGTACTAGTTCAGCCGAGCCAGCCACAATATGAGCAAATATAAACGATTGAACTCTCACTGCTATATCACGATAAACAGGCAACATCGATAAAACTGCAAAACCAACGGCTGCCAAAGGAATTAAAGATAGTAATGTGGTATAAGCAAGACTAGCAGCTTTAGATAAACAATCACTAAGATAAAAATAACGAAAAGTAGCCAAGCATACTTTTACTATTTTTTTCACTAATCCCCCTCCAGTCCATGTATTGGCTTAATTGAGTTCCACTTTCTACAACTTGGACACTGCCAATAGAGATTTTTCACCGCAAAACCACAACTAACACAACGATAAACCGGTTTACTCTTTAGTAGATTACTGACAAATTCTTGCAAAATCACTAGCTGCTGACGCACTGCAATATCAACCGTATAGTCGATATATAAAGCTAACATCTTACTTAACCCACGTAGCGACAAACAATTTTTAGCATACTTAGTTAAATAATTGATAGCTGATTCTAGCTGGCCTTTTTTCAACAGATAATCAACCATCGCCAAAATATAATATCCACGTGGTTTTTTTTCGATCCTTTTAGTTAAATACTCTACAAACTCCTCCTCTAAACCTAGATGACGATAGCTTTTAGCCAATAAATCTAGAATCTCGGGAACATACTCTTCATCCTGATCATATACTTGGTTAAAAGTTTTAATAGCATGCTGGTAATCCTGCTCTTGAAAAAAAATCCCTCCTAAAAGAATATTTGCCCTGGCGCAATATTTATCAAAATGCAAAGCATCTTTAAGATATTTTTTTGCGACATCTAATTGCCCTTCCTTGGTCATTTGCTCAGCTAGTTCACAATAGTAATGAGCAATGGCACTATCCAAATTAACTTTTCCTATTGAATGCAGCTTTTTAGCTGTAGCTATGGCCTGTTGCCAATCTCGCTGCTGTTGGTAGATATTTAATAAACTAATTAAACTAACTGTAAGATCGCCGCCAAGATCGATTAATTCTAAAAATAATTTTTCTGCCCGATCAAACACACCAGCTCGTAAATAATCTTGTGCTAATTCAAGTAACGCATCCATTTTTTGAGCATGAGAAAGTTTTGGCCTAGCAATTAAATTTTGATGAATTCTAATTGCCCGATCAACTTCTCCTCGACGACGAAAAAGATTTCCTAAAGCAAGATGAGTCTCTACGGTATCGTCATTTACTTCAACCATTTTAATAAAAACATCTACAGCCTTGTCCGGCTCTTCATTAATCAGGTAATTTAACCCAATAAAGTATTCTGCTGGAATAGAAGACTGATTTAGATCTTCTGCTATAGCTTTACGGCGACGGTAACCAAAAAACCACCCAGAAATAGCTGCGAGAGGTAACAGCAAAAGTAGTAGTTGCAACATAATTTTAAGACCAATAGATCCTATTCATCTTTGATAGGAATAGAGCGTAAATTAGTCAGCTCCTTTTCCACCATCTTCAATCGTGACTTAATTTTTAGGTTATCTCTTTTGAGTTTTACCCAAGAAGCGATCGCTACAAGAAAACCAATCAATATTCCACAGCCGAGCGCTAAAATTAGCAGCAACGACAAAGCAATATTCTTGGTGCCAAAATAGTAATTAAAAACTACTTGTTCATTATTTAAAGAGGAAAAAGACAAACCCAAAAAAATAACAATCAGCAAAATCAACGATGAAAATAGACGCATAATCACTCCTCGTTAATAAATACCAAAAAACCAAACAGCGGCTACTAAATCTTACGATTAAAGAGCCGCTATTCGTTAAACACGCTATCAGGATGATTACTCAACATCCTCATCATCATCCTCATCTTCATCTTCATTTCTTTCCATCTCTTGCTTGAGCAAATCCCCAAGCTGAGTATTAGCCGGCAAATTACCAGTACCTAACTCTGGCTGCAATTCCCTAATAGAAAGATTAATAGCATTAGCTTTTTTATCTGAGCCTAAAACTTTGGCCTCAATGTTATCACCAACTTTAAGTAGCTCACCAACATCTTTAATCTTTTCCCGACTTACTTCAGCAACTTTAATTTTGCCAACTATGCCGTTACCCAAATCTACCATAGCTGCTTTAGGAGTAACTTCGATAACCGCTCCGCTTACGACACTTCCCTTAGGGAAATTCTCAAGATAGTCTGAATAAACATCTTTATCTAGTTGCTTAATCCCAAGCGAGATTCTCTCACGATCAGCATCAATAGCTAAAATTACTGTTTCAATTTCCTGACCTTTTTTGTAATTTCTAATCGCTTTTTCACCTGAATCGGTCCAAGAGATATCAGAAAGGTGCACCAAACCGTCAATATCTCCGTCCAGCCCAATGAAAATACCAAAATCGGTTATGGACTTAATAGCACCAGTAATCTTCTCGCCCTTAGCATGATTTAACGAATACTCTTTCCATGGATTAGACTGGCATTGTTTCATACCCAAAGAGATACGACGACGATCCTCATCAAGCTCAAGCACCATAACTTCTACATCATCTCCCTGAGAAACTGCTTTTGAGGGATGAATGTTTTTATTAGTCCAGTTGATCTCCGACATATGAACAAGTCCTTCAATACCAGGCTCGATCTCTACAAAGCATCCATAATCGGTAATATTAGTAACCTTACCAAACAACCTTGAACCAACAGGATACCTTCTACTGACATCACGCCATGGATCTTCAATCAGCTGTTTAAGTCCGAGTGAAACGCGACCCTTGTCTCGATCATACTTAAGCACTTTAACTTTAACTTCATCACCAACCTTTAATATCTCGTTCGGATGACGAATTCTACGCCAAGAAATATCTGTTATATGCAATAGACCATCGATGCCACCTAAATCAATAAATGCACCGTAATCAGTAAGGTTTTTAACCGTACCAGCTAATTCTGCCCCTTCAGACAGACTGCCAAGCAGAGCTTCACGCTCTGGGCTACTTTCAGCCATTAGTGCTGCTCTTCTTGAAACCACAATATTATTCTGTTTTTTATCAACCTTGATAATTTTAAATTCCAACTCTTTTCCTTCGATAAATGAAGTATCGCGAACTGGTTTAATATCTACTAATGATCCTGGTAAAAAGGCACGCACTTTATCGATCTCTACAGTAAATCCACCGCGAACTCTTTCAGTTACTGTACCCTTAACTAGATCACCGCTTTCAAATGCTTTTTCTAACTGCTGCCAAGATTCTATTCGCTTAGCTTTTTCCCGAGAAAATATCGTTCTTCCAGTACCATTTTCAAACGATTCTAAAATAACATCCACCACATCACCAATCTTAACCTCAACTTCGTTACTCTGATTTTTAAACTCACTAATTGGTACATATGCTTCAGATTTGGATCCGCTAGCATACAAGATGACAAAATCAGGCGTGATATCAACAACTTCAGCTCTAAGTGACACTCCGGGTTCAAAATTTAAACCTGCTAAACTTTCGGCAAACAACTCGGCAAAATTCTCAGTCATAATACTCTCAATTAAACTATGCCCCAAGTAACATAGGAAAAGTCAATTATGCATGCTTTTTACATGCGCTAAAATCTGCTGCAGCACTTCATCGATACTTAACTTGGTAGTATCGATTATCACTGCATCAGCATCTGGCTTAAGCGGCGAGACAGGTCTTTCACTATCACGCAAATCACGAGCTTTCAGGTCAGCCAAAACCGAGCTTAAAGTAGCACTTATACCTAGATCTTGCAACTGTAATAAACGTCTTTTAGCCCTTTCTTCTGGATCTGCAGTCAGAAATATTTTTAAATTGGCGTCTTTGAACACCTTGGTTCCCATATCTCTACCATCTGCCACTAGACCTGGGGCTTGGCGCAATGATCTTTGGCGATCGATTAAAACTGATCTAATTTCAGGAATAGCAGCTATTCTAGAAGCAAGATTACCACAATCCTCAAGGCGAATAACTTCACTAATATCTCTCTTATTTAACAGGATTTTTTGACTTTGAGAATTATCTATACCAACAAACTCGATCTGCATATTCTCGGCAACTGAAATTAGCTTAGGAAGATCATCTAAGGAAAGATTTTGTTCTATTACTAGTAACGCTACCGCCCGGTAAAGAGCACCACTATCTAACAAGTGCCAATTTAGCCTTTTAGCCAACAATTTACTTACCGATCCTTTTCCCGATCCGCTTAAGCCGTCGATAGCAATTACTGGAATTTTATTGTTCATCTAATCTAAATCTACCGATTTATCCTCATTTTCCTTAATTTGCTCTACCCCTACTAGTTTCTCTGCCTCTGCCAGATTGATTAACCTCACCCCTTGAGTATTTCGACTAATTATTGAGATCTCCGTCACTGAAGTTCTAACCAATGTTCCTTGATCACTAATCAACATAATTTCATCATTATCCCCAACCAAAATAGCACTAACTGCTTTACCATTACGCTTGCTAATTTGGATAGCTATAACTCCTTTCGCTCCACGATTTACCTTAGGAAAATCTGCTACTTCAGTTCGCTTGCCATAACCATTTTCTGTTGCGGTAAGAATAACTCCTTTTTCATCAACTATAACTAACGAGATAATCTTCTGATCACCTTTAATCGACATTCCTCTAACGCCGCGCGCGCCCCTTCCCATAGGTCTTACTTGATCTTCACTAAATCTAACCGCTTTACCAGCATCACTAAATAGCATTACCTCCATTTTCCCATCCGTAATAGCAGCCCCAATTAGATTATCTCCAGTTTGCAGATCAACAG
>CAZTPH010000077.1:0-6369 GCA_964614705.1 uncultured Coxiellaceae bacterium | reverse complement strand
AGATGTAGAATTTGTTTGTTGATTTAAAATTTTATTATATTTTTTTCGAAAAAAATGAGGATAATTATGAAAAAACTTTTAGTTGTTAGTGCAGTAGCTGCGCTTGGTTTAAGCTCAGCAGTTTTAGCAGGTGGTCTACCAGAAGAGATGTCAATGGCTCCAGCTGCTTCTGACATGGGTATCTATGTCGGTTTGCAAGGTGGTTATGGCATGACTCATTGGAAAGACAAAGATGCTGTTGGTAGCAAAATCTCCAAAGATAACGGCTTTGTTGGCCGCGCTTTCTTAGGTGCCGATTTAAACCGCTATTTTGCTATTGAATTTGGTTATTCCTATTTCTTTAATAAGCCAAAAATGAATGATGCAAAATTTATTAAAAACACCATGGCGCTTGACTTAATGGGTAAAATTAAGGCTCCAGTCATCGACAACTTTGATCTTTATGCCAAAGTTGGTGGCAACTATTTAATGAGTCATGGCGATGGTACTACTAGCAATAAAAACAGCTTCAACGTAGCTTTTGGTGCCGGTGCTGATTATTATATCACCCCAAACATCATTGCTAACATTGAATGGTTACGTTTCAATGGTCATTCAAAGCATACAGTTACTAATGATTACCAACCACACACCGATGCTTTCTTACTCGGTTTAAGATATAGATTTGATATCTAGTTTGGTAGTTTTAGATTAAAAAAAGGCGGACTTGTTCCGCCTTTTTTGTTTTTGCTGTGTTTGCTGTAGGGGGCTGCTGAAATCTGGCATTTCGGTCATTGCGAGGAACCTCTTTTGCGAGTGAGCAATCCAGAACTACCTTGCTTTACAACACATTTCTGGATTGCTTCGTTACTTCGTAACTCGCAATGAAGGCAAAAAAATTAGATTTCAACAGACCCTGAAGTCCTAGCAATTTTCCTGTTACATCGATTAACCTAGTCGAAGCCGCGGGAAGACAAAAAAATGGGCGTCGTCCCGCGGCGCGTTTCTCAGCGACCGCGGGATCCACATAAACAAATCGGAAAATTTCTAAAAAACCCATACATAACTATTCAACGTAATATTGCGCCGCTTTCAGGGCGCAGATTTTTGGGTAATCGTTTCCTATGGTTCCCGTCGCCACGTTGTGGCTAGGTCACCATAGGCTATAGTTATAACGTCTCTTTCAGGACGTTTTTAAATGTGGTTTGAACGCACACTGAGTGTCTTCTGCTGCGTGCTATGTATAGAGATCCCGCGGTCGAAGCTGCTGGAAGACACCCATTAGGTGCCGTCGCCTGAGCGACGCGGAAAGCCCCCCTTAATTAGCCAACACCCCATGCGCCGGAATAGTATGACGCTTGCGATGAGTAATACCATTATCATCTACATATTTAGCCTCATGTTCCTCTTGAGACTCCTTAACCAAATATGACCTACGCTGCAAATAAGCATCTCTGACAAAGAGATAAGGATCAAAAGCTTGATCGACAATATTATCCCCAGCCAAAAGAGTCGCACGGCGTTGAACTAAATTAGTAGCCATCATACTATAACGTACTGAATCCCACTCTATGTATGGCCAAACACTCAGCAGGTAATCAACAGGTAACGCGACAGTATCTCTGATAGTTGACGGGCCTAAAAATGGCAAGATTAAATATGGGCTGTCATTAGAACCCCAAACACCCAAAGTTAAGCCAAAATCTTCCTTATCCCTTTCCAGCCCTAAGCTAGTAGCCACATCAAATAGACCGCCAAGACCAACTATGGTATTAATCACTACCCTCGCCAAATCAGCCACCGCCTGACCAAAATGTAGCTGCAACATCTCATTAGCCGCTGAATTAACATCACCCAGGTTACAAAAAACATTTCTCACCCCGCGCTTAATGGGCCAGGGCAACATATTATCATAAACCTTAGCGATGGGGCGAAAAAAAGCCTTATCAACCGCCATGTTAAAGGCAAAAACTTTGCGGTTAAAATTTTCGTATGGATCTTGTGGATTAGATAACGGCCTCTTAGTGCTGGCACAACCAGCAACAACGACCACAATCATAATTAAAATCCATTTAAAAATATTTCCTTGATTATTAAACATAAATTCTCCCTAAATACACTATTTTCTTACATTCTACCTTATTTAGCGCCTAAATATAAAATACTTTTTACAATTTCTATCGGGGCGAGAGGATTTGAACCTCCGACAACTGCTTCCCGAAAGCAGTGCTCTACCAAGCTGAGCCACGCCCCGTAAAATACCCCGGTAGCATACCGTATAAATAAAGGTAGTGCAAAGATGATAAATAACAGTTAAAATTATCCCAGATTGAAACTAGAACCTAATATTTTGGAGAATAACTATGGCAAGAGGGGTAAATAAGGTAATCTTAATTGGTAATCTCGGCAACGATCCTGAAGTTAGATACATACCAAGCGGTAGCGCAGTAGCTACTGTTTCAATAGCGACCAGTGAATCATGGAAAGATAAGCAAACTGGAGAGCTACAAGATCGTACTGAATGGCATCGCGTGGTATTTTTTAGCCGCCTAGCTGAAATAGTGGGAGAATATCTACATAAAGGCTCAAAAATCTACGTAGAAGGATCTATTAGGACCCGTAAATGGCAAGACAAGAATGGTCAAGATCGTTATACAACTGAGATTGTGGCAAATGAGATGCAAATGCTAGACAGCAAATCATCTTCGCCCCATAAAGAAAAGTCACCACAAAATCATGATCATGGTTCCTCTACGATGGACCCGGCTACATCATTTAACAATGACAATGAGATTCCAAATAATCTTGATGATGATATTCCATTCTAAGCAAGAGATAACTTTAATAAATTAGGAGATTTTTAATGAAAACCTGGATTATGGTTGCTAGCGCTGCATACGCTAAAATGTTATTTACAGATAATCTACGCACTAAGGACCTTGAGTTAATCAAAGAACTAAATCACCCAGAAAGCAGAAAAAAAACCTCAGAGTTAGCTACTGATAAACCAGGCAGCTATCGAAGCGGAGCTGGTTTTCATGGCGCTTTTGATCAAACTAAACCTAAAGATACAGAACATGAGCATTTTGCCATGATCTTGGCTGAAGAGATAAATAACGCATATAATAAAAAATCTTTTCAAAAGTTGTTGATCGTAGCCCCAGCTCATTTCCAAAGTTTAGTTACCAAACATCTACATAAGATGGTGGATATAGATATTACTTCTCTGGCTAAAGATTATACAAAATATAACTTGAAAGAGACAAGAGATAGACTAGAAGAACAACTTTTTGGTTAGCTGCTAAGATTTTGTTAGATGCAATCTAAATTATAATGTAGACCACGATTTTCTTTTCTACTGGAGGCAGAGTTAATGATTAGCTCTGCCACTATTACTAAATTTCTTAGCTCAATTAGATCTTTACTGACCTTAAATTTACTATAATATTCCTGCACTTCTGATTTAAGTAGCTCGATTCTATGTTTAGCCCGCTCTAATCTCTTATTAGTTCGCACAATCCCTACATAATCCCACATCAACTCACGTATTTCACGCCAGTTGTGGGCAACTACTACCGCTTCATCTGAATCGGTAACCTGACCATCATCCCAATTAGGCGCATCTTTGGGGTGCTCAATTTGAGCTAAATTATTTTTAATATCTCCGGCTGCCGAAATACCATACACCACACATTCAAGTAGCGAATTACTCGCCATTCGATTGGCACCGTGTAACCCGCTGCACGACACTTCGCCAATAGCATATAACCCAGAAACACTACTTCTGCCAAATTGATCAATAACTACCCCGCCACAAGTGTAATGAGCTGCTGGAACTACTGGAATCTGATCGCTAGTGATATCCAAACCAAGCTCAAGACAGTGTTGATAAATATTGGGAAAATGTTCAATAATAAATTTGGCTGGCTTATGCGAAATATCCAGATAAACACAATCTATGCCGAGGCGCTTCATCTCAAAGTCGATCGCACGCGCCACAATATCGCGAGGAGCAAGCTCAGCACGCTTATCGAAATGATCCATAAATCTACTGCCATCTGGCAAGCGTAATACCCCACCCTCACCACGCACCGCCTCACTAATTAAAAATGAGCGTTCTTTAGGGTGATAGAGGCAAGTTGGATGAAATTGATTAAACTCCATATTGGCAATTTTAGCGCCAATTCGCCACGCCATTGCGATCCCATCGCCGCTAGAACACTCTGGATTGGTGGTATAAAGATAGACCTTACTTGCGCCACCGGTAGAGAGCACTACGACTTTAGCCTGAAAGGTTTCTACAGTATCCTTAAGATTATTAAAAGCATAAACCCCACTACATCTATCATTTTGTTTAATCAGATTAATAGCGGTATAGTCGTTGAATATGACTACTTCTTTGGCTAGTAATTTATTCACTAAGCTAGTACTAATAGCAAGACCCGTAGCATCATCAGCGTGTAATACTCTTCTTGTGCTATGCCCACCCTCACGAGTTAGATGAAAATTATTATTCTCTTCTCGGCTAAATGAAACTCCTTGGTCAACCAGCCAATTAATTGCCCCTTTGGCATTATTAATCACAAACTGCACAGCTTCTCGGTCACACAGACCATCTCCGGCAACCAAAGTATCTTTAATATGTGACTCTAAGCTGTCGTTATCTGCAACTACTGCTGCAATCCCCCCTTGTGCACGCACCGTACTACCAGATCCCAAGTTACTTTTAGATAAAAGCGCTACGCTGCAACTTCCGGCTAAATTAAGCGCCAAAGTCATCCCAGCAGCACCGCTGCCAATAATCACCACATCGTAATAGTGACGCTTAATCATAAATATAAACCCCTTAGGTATTTAACAAATACAAAATTTAGATAAAAGTTACAAAAATTGGCGGCAAAAAGCCAAGCAAAAATTTTTCGTATTAAATAATTTCAAACATGATAGGATACCGCTACTCATAAACAACCTGATAATATGTATTGCACTTTTATTACTCAAAGCAAAATTAGTAAACTGCTACTAATATCTACCTTGTGGTACTTTGTCGGCTACTGTAACATAAGTAATGCAGAAAATATACCGTCAAACTACGATTACAATAACATAATAGCAAATAAAACCATTCAAGAAAACAATCAACCGTTACATCTATAATCAACTTCATCCATAATTTATAGTGAACCGTCTAATAACAATTATATAAAAATAACCCCGTTTACAAACGACCAGCTGAACTTACCGCATGTAAATGAACTCTATCACCCTTAGCTATAATGGACAACATGTTAAAGCGTTAAGTAAGTATCAACAAGCTTTAAAACAAATCGACTGGTGGATCAAAAGTAATTTATCCCTTATCTACAATGGAATTGGCGACTCCTATCTATCTCTAAAGAATTACCAAGAAGCAAATAACAATTACCACAAAGCACTCGTTAAAGATAACTGGTCAACCAATAACTTGGGGCTTATCTACCATAATTTAGCGGCCTCTTATCAATTTCTTGGTGATACTAAAGCAGCAATAGAAAATTATGATCTGGCACTTAGTATGGATGAAGAGTGGATAAACCAATTCCGCTCACGAATTCTTTGCAATAAAGCTCAACTGCATCAATCACTAAATCAAAACCAAGAGGCTCTTGAGGATTACAACAAGGCAATGGCGTTAGATGATGATTGGGTACAAAACAATCGCTCTCTTATCTACAACAACATGGCTATCTCTTATGAACGCCTTGGCTACATTGTCCGTGCACACAACATCTACCATTTAATCCTAACATATGACGACCAGTGGATTCATTACTACCGTTCGCAAGTTTATTTTAACCTAGCGCTCCTTTTATCCAGTGTAAAAAACGATCGAAACGCTATAAAATATTATACTCTTGCACTACAAGAAAAAGACAAAGAATGGACAAATGAAGAATGGCTAGATGATAACTACTCCGCCATCTGCGCCAATATTGCCAAATCTTATCACAAGTTAAAAATGTACCGGCGGGCAATACAATATTACGATGATGCTCTTGATAGAAATGACCAATGGATAAAGTACAATGGATCTAACGTTTACAACGGACGAGGCCTATCCTACCATGCATTAAAAAAATATGAAAAAGCTATCCAAAGTTACACTTGTGCCCTTAATCAAAATAATATCTGGTTAAGATCAAATTTAGCCGGGGTTTATCTTAATCGTAGAGCATCATACTTAAAGTCGTGGCAATTCTCTAAAGCAAAACAAGATAGAAAAAAAGCCATTGCGGCAAGGAAACTTGAGCTTTAACCTAAAAAAAGCAGTTGGACCCGTAGCGAGATTGATTAAGATGTTGAAGATAGACATTTTCTTTTGAAAATTTTTTCGAGACAGTGGTAACCCCC
>CAZTPH010000076.1:0-6387 GCA_964614705.1 uncultured Coxiellaceae bacterium | reverse complement strand
AGTGCCGTTTATCCATTTTTTTGAAGGTTTCAGAGTTAGTCACGAAGTTAACAAAATTGATCTAATTAGCGATGAACACATTAGAGCAATGATTGATGAAGATTTAGTTCTTGCGCATCGAAATCGTGCTCTAAGTCCAGAAAATCCTTCGGTGCGTGGGACCTCTCAGAATCCAGATGTTTACTTTCAAGGCCGAGAGACGGTTAATCCCTATTATTTAAAGGTGCCTGCAATTGTCACCAAATATATGGATCGTTTTGCCACTTTAACTGGCAGAAAATATCAGTTGATGGAGTATTATGGCGACAGTAACGCTGAACAAGTAATAGTGATGATGGGGTCTGGCGCTAAAACTGTAATTCAGACTATTGATCATCTAAAAATTAGCGGAGAAAAGGTGGGTTTGATCAATATCCATCTTTATCGACCATTTGCTATTGAGCATTTTATCAAGCTTTTACCGAGAAGCGTAAAAGCAATTGCGGTGTTGGATCGTACTAAGGAGCCTGGTTCTTTAGGTGAGCCGTTGTACCAAGATGTATTAACGGCGCTAGCTGAAAGTTATAGTCAGAAAAAGATAGAATTTACTAATGGTTATCCTCAAGTTGTTGGCGGGCGTTATGGTTTATCCTCTAAAGAGTTTACTCCAGCAATGGTTAAATCCATTTTCGAGATGTTAAAAAGTAAACCCAAAAACCATTTTACGTTGGGGATTATTGATGATGTAACTAATAGCAGCTTAGATTATGATCATTCATTTATTATCAAAGATGTAGGAGAAAAGTGTGCAGTTTTTTATGGGTTAGGTTCTGATGGTACGGTTGGTGCTAACAAAAACACTATTAAAATTATTGGTGATGGCACTGATCTTTACGTTCAAGGTTACTTCGTTTATGACTCAAAGAAAGCTGGTTCTAAAACTATTTCTCACTTACGCTTTTCACCGCAGCCAATCAATGCTCCCTATTTAATTACCGAAGCCGATTTTATTGGCTGCCATCAATTTAGATTTATCGAGTCAGATTTGATGTTAAATAATGCAGTAACTGGCGCTACATTCTTACTAAACAGTCCATTTGGAGTTGACAAGATTTGGGATAATTTGCCGCGGATAATAGCAGAAAAAATTATCGCCAAGAAAATCAAGTTCTATGTAATTGACGCCTATAAAGTAGCCCAAGCCACTGGAATGGGTGCTAGAATCAATACTATTATGCAAACTTGTTTCTTTGCCATCTCTGGTATTTTGCCGCGTGATGAGGCAATAGCCAAAATTAAAGAAGCTATCGTTAAAACTTATAAACGCAAAGGGGAAGAGATAATCCAGCAAAATTTTGCCGCTGTTGATCAAACTATAGCTAATTTATTTGAAGTCCAAGTTCCGGCTCAAGTATCTCCTAGTGCGCACGAATTAAAACCAGTGGTTAGTAATCAGGCGCCAGATTTTGTTAAGAACATTACCGCGACCATTATGAATGATCGTGGTGATGAATTACCAGTAAGCGCATTACCAGCTGATGGTTGTTATCCTAGTGGTACCACTAAATGGGAAAAGCGCAACGTATCTCAAGTTGTTTCTGAATGGAACCCTGAATTATGTTTGCAGTGCGGCCAGTGTGCTTTGATTTGTCCGCATGGGGTAATTAGGACCAAGCATTTTGCTGAAGATAAATTAAAAAATGCACCAGAGAGTTTTAAAACGGTTAAATGCAAAGCTAAGGAGTTTGCTGGTGACCAATTTAGATTACAGGTCTATCTTGAGGATTGTACCGGTTGTGGTTTGTGCCAAGTAGTATGTCCAGCCACGAGCAAAGAAGATCGTAATGTAAAAGCCATTATGGTTACACCTAAAGAAGATAGATTGGAAAGTGAGCGTAAGAATATCGAGTTTTTTGAAACTTTACCCTATACCGCTAAGAGCGAAATCGATAGCAGTAATGCAAGAGGATTACAGTATCTTAGGCCATATTTTGAATTTTCCAGCGCATGCGCCGGATGTGGTGAAACTCCATATGTAAAATTGATTAGCCAATTGTTTGGAGATCGGATGGTGGTTGCCAATGCCACAGGCTGTTCTTCAATTTATGGCGGTAATTTGCCAACTACGCCATGGTGTAGCGATGAAAATGGCTATGGACCTGCTTGGTCTAACTCATTATTTGAAGATAATGCTGAATTTGGTTATGGTTTTAAAGTATCAGAAGATAAACAGCGTGAGTTGGCGTTAGAGCTATTGCAGGGGTTAGTTGATCAAGTTGGTAGTGAGCTGGTTGAGGGAATTGTTAAGGGTATTGATCTAGCAGAAGACAGCGCAGTTTTAGCTCAGCGTAATTTGGTTGCTAAATTACGTGATAAATTAACAAATATGCAAGATGATCGTGCTAAGCATCTTTTGGCACTTTCAGAGCATTTAATTAAACATAGTGTGTGGATCGTAGGTGGTGATGGTTGGGCTTACGATATTGGCTATGGTGGGTTAGATCACGTGCTTGCTAGTGATCGTAATATTAATGTGTTGGTGTTAGATACTGAGGTATATTCTAATACTGGTGGACAGGCGTCTAAATCTACTCCGCGAGGTGCTATTGCCAAGTTTGCGGTTTCAGGCAAACCAATTGCCCGCAAGGATTTAGGAATGATTGCTATGACATATGGCAGTATCTATGTGGCGCAAATTTCTCTTGGAGCCAACCCAGGCCAGGCTATTCGTGCAATAATTGAAGCAGAAAAATATCCAGGACCATCGTTGGTGATCGCATATAGTCATTGTATTGCGCATGGTTATAATTTAGTTCACGGTGTGGATCAACAAAAGCTAGCAGTAAATAGCGGTTTTTGGCCGCTATATCGTTATAACCCTGCCAGGATCAAAGAGGGGCTAAATCCTTTGCAATTAGATTCTAAAGAACCAACTGTTGCAGTGCGAGATTATGCTTATAATGAGCCACGGTTTAAGGCTTTGGTAACGCAGCATCGGGAGCACGCAGAGGAGTTAATTAAGTTGCTACAAGATGATGTCACTAGAAGGTGGAAGAATCTGATTAACTTGGCTAGCGTAGACAAGGGTTAGGATTCTAATATAACAAGTAATAGTTACACTAATATAATAGGTCGTTTATGACAAAAGAAGATCTGATGCACCTCGTTCCTGGAAAGATTCTGCGCCAGACTAGGGAAAATAAGCAAATTACTCCTTCAGATGTAGCAGCAAGGTTATTGATTAGTAAGCAAATAGTCGGTGATTTAGAAAACAACGATTATAGTAGAATTCCTGCTAAAGTTTATGCTGAAGGTTATTTGAAGGCTTATGCTAAGTTTTTGCAGCTACCAGTTGACGAAGTTATTAGCCAGTTTAGAGCTTTGGATTATTATCAAGATGAAGAAATTGGGGCTAAACCCAAGGCGGAATTAAAAACCAACTCTAAAAATGTTTTTAAGGATCGTTACTTTAATGAGGCTGTATCTTGGACCAAAAAGATAGCGCAAAAAAAAGTTTTGGTAGGGTTTGGGATGTTGCTGATTGTTTTAATCTCTGCTTTTCTATATTTTTCCCCATTTAATAATGGCAAATTAAACTCTGTAGTCAGTAATGATTCTTATGATAAAAAAATTTTAAAAAACAATGAGATAAAAGGTGAAATTAAAGAAGATGGTCGGGTGTATATTAGTCTAGATGATCAAGTAGAGCCAACCAATAATTAATATATAACTATGAAAAAGATCCAAGCAATCAGAGGAATGCATGATGTTTTACCTAATGTTAGTGAAACATGGTCAGCGATTGAGCGAATATTGATTGATACGGTTAGTGGGTATGGTTATCAAGAAATCAGGTTTCCCGTGGTAGAATCAACTGAACTTTTTGCTCGCAGTATTGGTGAGAGCACTGATATCGTAGAAAAAGAGATGTATACTTTTTTAGATCGTAGTGGTGATAGTTTAACCTTACGACCAGAGGGAACCGCTTGCTGCATTAGAGCAGGCATTGAGCATGGTTTATTTTATAACCAAATCCAGCGTCTTTTTTATTATGGTCCGATGTTTAGACATGAGCGTCCTCAGAAGGGTAGATATCGTCAGTTTCATCAATTTGGAGTCGAAGCTTATGGCTTGGCCGGCCCAGATATTGATCTTGAGATCATGATGTTGGCTATGGATTTTTGGCGTAAACTAAGGATTGATGATCAGGTGATTTTGCAGATCAATAACCTTGGTGATAAGGCAAGTAGAGCGAAATATCGCGAGCATCTAGTAGCATATTTTGAAAGATATAAAGAGTTTTTGGATGAAGATAGTAAACGCAGGTTAGCTACGAATCCTCTGAGAATATTGGACAGCAAAAATCCCTCTTTAGGGGAGTTGATTAGCGAGTCTCCAAAGATGTCCGATCATTTAGGTGGTGAGGCAAGAGCGCACTTCGATCTTTTATTATCGATGTTAGATCAAATTAAGCTGCCATATCGAGTAAGTCCTACTTTAGTAAGGGGGCTTGATTATTACAATCTAACTGTTTTTGAGTGGACAGTTAAAAGCCAAGATGGTTTAGCACAAAATGCCATTTGTGCTGGTGGGCATTATGACTCCTTAGTAGCAGAGATGGGAGGCAAAGCTACGCCTGCAATTGGTTTTGCGCTGGGACTTGAACGTTTAATTGCGCTAGTTGGTGATAGAGTATCGCTTTTTACCCCAAAAATGGTATATTTTGTTTTACTAGGTGATAAAGCTATTGGTCAGGGAATGTTACTGGCTAGTAGAATACGTCAACAAAGTAATATTACGGTTTTAACTAATGGTAATGGCGGTGATTTGAGCACTCAGCTAAAAAGAGCTAATAAATCAGCAGCAGTTGCCGCAATTATTTTAGGAGAAGAAGAAATTAAGCGTGGCGAGGTAGCTATTAAATACCTGCGTGATGATAGGCCACAAAAGAATTTGAAGTTTGATGAGTTAGATAGGTTGTTAGATTTTATTTAGGTTTATAGCGAGCCGCTATAATGGCAGCAAAGCATTAAATTCATTTTGCGAGGTATATTATGCCGATGTCGGATAAAGAACAGATAGACTTAGTCAAATCCTGGTGGAAGGAATATGGTTACTATATTCTTTTTACTATTGCTTTGGTGTTATTGGTCAATTTCGGATGGCGCTACTTTCATAATTATCGGCAGCATAATCTTGAGTATACCTCGGCTAGTTATCTGAAGATGCTGGAATATTATGACCAAAAAAAGGTTGATGAATATCAAGCTATTGCTAAGCAACTAATCAATAGTCACAAATCGTCAGTGTATGCTAGCTTGGCTGCTTTACTACTGGCAAAGGACGATATCTCGGCGGGTAATTATCAGGAAGCAAGTGCGCAATTTAACTTTGTAATTAAAAAATCTCCAGCCAAAAATTTACGTCAATTAGCTAGGCTGCGTTTAGCGAGAGTTTTAATTGAAACGAAAAAATATGCAGATGCTCTTCAGTTGCTGCAGAAAGTGGATGACAAGGGATATAAAGCGGCTATTGAAGAAGCTCGAGGTGATGCTTTATTTAAATTAGGAAGACTTGATGAGGCAAGGGTTAGTTATCAACAAGCGAAGGATTTAAGAGCAGGTAATGAGTTGCAGCCGCCATTACTGAAAGCTAAATTACAGCAGCTTTAGTGAAAAAAATAATTTATCTAGTGTGGAGATAGTATGAAAAAACTTTTAGTCGCAGTTACTTTTGCCTTAGTTGTGCAGGGTTGTTTGCCGGTAGTATTTGTAGCTGGAGCTGCTACGGGAGCAATCGTTTATGATCATCGTACTACTAAGACTATAGTTAACGATCGTGATGTTACTTTTCAGATTCAAAATAGATTAAACAATGATCCTGAATTTAAAGATCAGTCGCATCTTTCGGTTACAGCTTTTAATCATATTGTGCTTTTGGTTGGTCAAGTAACTAGTGACGATTTACGTAAAAAAGCCGAAGATATAGCCAGGTCTAATTCTAAAGTAAGAATGGTCTATAATGAAATTACTGTAGAAAAGCCGATTGGCGATTTAGCTCGTACTAATGATACTTGGATAACTACTAAAGTTAAAACAGTACTAGCAGCAACTTCTGGTCTAAACTCAGCTTCACTAAAAATTCTGACTGAAAATAAAGTGGTTTATTTGCTAGGTTTGACTACTAAGGAGCAAGCCAAGCTTGCGGCGGATAAAGCACGGACGGTTTCTGGGGTGGTTAAGGTAGTAAAACTATTTGAGTATATGGGGTAGTTATATGGAGCTTTCTAAAATCCAAGAGCTTACCGTATGGCTGCTTCCAGTTATCTTTGCAGTTACGGTTCATGAGTCAGCTCATGGTTATGCAGCATATCTTTGTGGGGATAAGACTGCACGTTTATTGGGTAGG
>CAZTPH010000075.1:0-6503 GCA_964614705.1 uncultured Coxiellaceae bacterium | reverse complement strand
AAATTCTGTTTGATACAACGTATTCATGGCGGTTTGGAATGTTCTGGTTTTTAGTAATTTTTCAAGCATTGATTTTGGTATCGATTCCCCGGTTTGATAATGTTTTGCAAGCAGCTTTAATCCCTCTGCTTGCCAACCCCAATTTTCCATAAATTGACTGGCAATCTCTGCGGTATCTGGCGCTAATTTATGCATGCCGGCCGCGCCAAGATAATCGATTTTCGTCAAGAGATGCTGAAGAGAGTGGCCAAATTCATGCAGCAAAGTTATGACTTGTTTATGGGTAAATAGAGATGGTTTGTTATCTGTGGGTGGTGCGAAATTACAAACTAGATATGTCATGGGGAGTTTTAGATTGCCATCTATATCAACATGTCGATTAGGAGCCCTTTCGTTCATCCACGCGCCTACTTGTTTGCCATCGCGGGTATATAGATCGAGATAGATATAACCTATAAGATTTTTATCGTGATCATAAAGTTCAAAAAATTTTACATCATCATGCCACACTGGAATTTTTTTATTTTCTTTAAAGGTTACGCCATATAAACGTTCAATAATCTCAAATAACCCCTTTAAGACATGTGGCCCGGGGAAATAATCCCGTAGCTCTTCTTGCGATATATCAAATTTTTCTTTTTGGAGTTTTGCTACGTAATAACCTTGATAGCGCCACGAAGTTCCTATGTCCCAGGGTTCTATTTGTTTTATACCATCGCGAGCGGCGATCTCTTTTAATTCTTTTAACTCGGCCAGAGCTTTAGAGCGGGATTTATTGGCCAAATCATAGAGAAATTCTGTCACCTTTTTGGTACTGGCAGCCATTTTATTGTTAGCTAGGGAGTATTCGGCAAAATTATTAAACAAGAGGAGCGCGGCTAGCTCTTTTCTAGCGTTTAACATCTCTTCAATAATTTTAGTGTTATCATAATTTTTGTTAGGCCCCTTATCTGATGCTCTGGTTAAATAATCAATAGAGATCTTTTTTCTCAAATCCCGTAAATCGGAATATGAGGCAAATGCACCAAATGAAGGCAAATCAAGTGAGAAAACCAAGCCACCCACATTTTTCTGGTTAGCATTTTTACGCCCAAGTTGAATAGATGATTCTGGTAGACCCGCGGTTTCTCCTTCGCTAATTTTTAGGGAATAAGTTTGCACAGCTTGTAAAAGATTATTGGCAAATTGATTGCTAAGTTCAGCTAGTCTTCGTTTAAGCTGGATAAAGAGTTTCTTTTTATCTGAGGAGAGGTCAGCTCCAGCCAGGCGAAAATTACGTAATTTATCCTGAATAATTTTCTTTTGGATTAGATCGAGGTTTTTATACTCTTTGCTCTCAGAGATCTGTTTTATTGCATCGTATATTCTTCTATCTTGAGCGACCTGAGCGCGATAGGTAGTAATTAATGGGATACATTCTTCATGGGATTTTTGGACCTCGGTCTTTCCCATAACCATATTAATGTGATGAATGGTAGTCCAGATTAGATTGAGCTTTTCATTGGCTTCGTCTAAAGGAGCAATAAAATTATTCCAAGTGTATTTTTTTTGAGTAACCAACTTATCAATTGTTGTTTGATTTTTTTTGATCCCCGCCTCGATGGCGGGTCTAAAATGTTCGGGCTTGATCAAATCAAATCGTGGCAGGGTTAGATCTTCTTGCAATAATGGGTTTTCCCTAAACGTTGGGTCGGCGTTTTGAGGGGTTATTTCCAGATCACCCATGGCGATAATTTTGTTTGGTAAAAACCAAGAGAATAAAATTAATAGTGATAAAAATGATATATTAGAATATTTCATGGTTATATTAAATAAAATATTCAGGCCAGCATACCCGGCCGAATGAATTTAATCAATACCGTTTTGGCCCAACAAATTCTAATTACTATATGCTCAGCTTATGCGTCATTATTAATATCTAAAATAAGTTACAGACGGCCCAAGCCGCTGCTTTTAGGATAATCTATTTTGTGGTAGATTGGCTGTTATGAATAAGGTGGTCAAAATATTGCGCGAAGGAGGAATAATTTTATATCCTACGGAGGGGGTATTTGGTCTTGGTTGTGATCCTCTGAATGAAACAGCGGTGATAAGAATATTAAAGTTAAAAAAACGTTCTGTAAATAAAGGGCTAATTTTAATTGCTGCTAGTTGGTATCAAGCACAAAAATTTGTCAAAGTAGATATATTAAAAAACTATCCCTCAGTTAATAGTGCCAAAGAGGTAACGACCTGGGTCTTTCCAGCTAGTAAATTAGTCCCAAAATGGATCACCGGTAGATTTAATACGGTAGCAATTCGAGTTACAAAACATCCGGTTGCAAAAAAGATCTGTCAACAATTTGGTGGGGTGATAGTCTCAACTAGTGCCAATGTTGCTAGCTATCCCGCACCAACCACAAGGCGAAAAATTGCAGCCGAAATTTCAGCAGGCGTTGATATGATAGTTCCAGGTCTTCTCGGCAGACTTGGTAAGCCGACGAAAATACGTGATCTAACTAAATGTGTTGATGTTAGGAATTAAAAGCAATTATCTTACACCAACACCAAAGCATCTTGTGCGATCATCAGCTCCTCGTTGGTGGGGACAACAATTGCAGTTTTGCTGGTTTTGGTAGTTATAATCCCAAGATTATCTTTGCCATTTACCTCATTTAAATTGGCTGCAAGCTCAAAACCTAGCAATCCGAGCAAAGCAATTGTTCTTGCACGAACCGCTCGTGAGTTTTCGCCAATGCCTCCAGTAAAAATTAAAGCATCCAGTTTGCCAAGAGCAACTATAAAAGAGGCGATATATTTAGCCAGCCGATAACAGAAAATATCAAGCGCTAAAATTGCACGCTGATTGCCCTCAGCCGCTTTATCTTCAATCGTTCTTAAATCTGAGTCGATGCCAGATATTCCGAGCATCCCACTTTCTTTGTTTAAGAGATTAGTGACCTTATGAATGTCGTAGCCTAAATTATCAACCAAGTGTAGATGTAAACTTGGATCAACATCTCCAGAGCGAGTACCCATCACTAAACCTTCAAGAGGAGTTAGGCCCATTGAAGTGTCAACACTTTTGCCATTTAAAATAGCAGCCACACTACATCCATTGCCTAAATGGGCGGTAATCAAAGCAGAATTATTGATATCTAGTTTTAAAATTTCAGCTGCTTTTTTGCTCACAAAACGATGGCTAGTGCCGTGAAAACCGTAGCGTCTAACGCGATGTTGTTGATATAGATTATATGGAATAGGGTAGATATAAGCATGCTCTGGCATCGTTTGATGAAAAGCAGTATCAAATACCGCCACCTGTTTCAAGTTAGGAAAAGCAGTAGTAGCCTCTTCTATACCTAAAATATTAGCGGGATTATGGAGTGGGGCAAGCACAACACAATCGCGAATAGCTTGTAGCACGTGTTTATCAATTACCACCGAACTAGTAAACTTTTCTCCACCATGTACTACTCTATGGCCAATTGCTACCAATTTTTTAGCAATCTCTGGTGATGCTTTGATGGTATCATTAATTAGTTTTAAAGCTCTTTGGTAGTTGATATCGGGCAGAGGTTTTGTAGTAACTTGTTCTGCTAATTTATATTTAATACTAGCGTCAGCAGAACCAATGCGCTGAACTAGGCCGCTTAGCTCGGTAACACCAGACATAGGGTCAAGGGCAGCAAATTTAATTGAAGAGCTACCGCAGTTTAGGACTAAAATTAGTTGTTGCATAAATTCCTCTTATTAAATATCTAAATTCATTACTTCTAAAGCGCCTTTTTCAATAAACTCACGCCTCGGCTCAACTTGAGTGCCCATCAATGTAGTAAATAGTTGATCGGCTGCCACCACATCTTCAATAGCTACTTTTAACATTCTTCTGGTCATTGGGTCCATGGTAGTTTCCCATAATTGCTCTGGATTCATCTCTCCAAGACCTTTATAGCGCTGAATGTTAAGACCTTTTTTGGCTTCACCCATCAACCAATGAAACATCTCTTCAAAGCTTTTGATCTCTTTGCGTTGATTGCCTCTAATTAGTAATGATTCTTGCCCAATTAGTCCAGCAATTTTTTCAGAGGTGGTGGCAAGATGTTGATATTCACTGGAGGAGAAAAAGTTGGCGGGAAGTAATAATTCATGAATTTTGCCATACACGGTCAGCGTAACTGTTGGTACAAATAGTTTTTTATCGGATAATTCCTTAATTCCAAGCTGTAAATTCAGGTGTGGAGTTAGCGTATCAATCCAATGCTGTAATTTAGCACTATCTTTTAGCTGCTCGAGAGTAAGTCGCGGAGCTACAAGTAGAGCCATTAATAACTCTTTAGGATATTTACGCGATAATCTATCTACAATTTGTAGTGCAATACTATAGTCGGTTACTAAAGATGCAAGTGCCTCTCCAGTAATTGGCGCAGTACCTGGGCTAATTATCAATTCAGCATTGTCCAAAGATAATTTTACTAAATAACTGCTTAAGGCGTGATCGTCTTTTAAATAGCGTTCATGAGTATTTTTTTTGGCTTTATATAGGGGAGGTTGGGCAATATAGATGTAGCCACGCTCGATTAGTTCTGGCATTTGGCGATAGAAAAAAGTAAGCAGCAGGGTGCGAATATGCGAACCATCAATATCAGCGTCAGTCATAATTACAATTCGGTGATAACGAATTTTAGCTGGATCATATTCTTCTCTGCCAATGCCACATCCAAGTGCAGTAATCAATGTGCCAATCTCTTCAGAGGCTAACATCTTATCAAAGCGTGCTTTTTCAACATTAAGAATTTTACCGCGTAAAGGCAAGATAGCTTGATATTTGCGATCGCGCGCTTGTTTAGCGGATCCACCTGCTGAGTCTCCCTCAACGATAAATATTTCGCAAAGCGAGGGATCTTTTTCTTGGCAATCTGCTAGTTTTCCAGGCAATCCAGCGATATCTAAAGCTGATTTTCTTCTGGTCATTTCACGAGCTTTACGTGCAGCTTCTCGCGCTCTTGCTGCGCCGATCATTTTGGAGACTATGGCTTTGGCTTTTTGTGGTTGCTCAAGTAGGTAATCTTGGAGTTTAGCTGCAACTAGAGATTCCACTGCATTTTTTACCTCTGACGAAACCAATTTATCTTTGGTTTGAGAAGAGAATTTTGGATCGGATAATTTTACCGATAATACTGCTGTTAACCCCTCGCGAGCATCATCTCCGGTGGTAGCAACTTTATCTTTTTTGGCCAGTCCTTCGTTTTCAATATAGTTATTAAGAGTGCGGGTTAGTGCTGCTCTGAATCCTGCCAAATGTGTGCCACCATCGCGCTGATGAATATTATTGGTGTAACAAAAAACTGTTTCTTGAAAACCATCGTTCCACTGTAACGCAAGCTCGACCGCAATTTTATTTTCTTCACTGGCAAAGTGTAACATCGGGGAGTTAATAATATTTTTGTTTTTATTCAAAAACTCAACAAAGCCGCTGATGCCAGTTGAACACTCAAATGTATCTTCTTTACCATTGCGCTCATCGCTAAGACAAATTGTTACGCCAGAATTTAAAAACGCCAGTTCTCTAAGACGTTTAGCTAAAATATCATAGTGAAAATCTATTTGAGAAAATATCTCTTTACTAGGTTTGAAACTAACCTCAGTTCCAGTGGTATCGGTATTGCCCGCCACGGCTAAAGGAGCGTCTGGGTCGCCGAAACTATAGATTTGTTTATAAAGCTGGCCATTTTGGTGGATAGTTAAATATAATTTTTCAGAAAGAGCATTTACTACTGAGACTCCAACGCCATGTAAACCCCCAGAAACTTTATAAGCATCGTTATCAAATTTACCACCAGCATGCAGAACCGTCATAATTACCTCTGCTGCTGATTTTCCTTCCTCTTGATGAATATCAGTTGGAATACCCCGGCCATTATCTTTGACGGTAATAAAGTTGTTAGCATGAATAATTACTTCGACCCTGTTACAGTAGCCAGCTAAGGCTTCGTCGATAGAGTTATCTACTACCTCAAATACCATTTGATGTAGACCGGTGCCATCGTCAGTATCGCCGATATACATCCCGGGGCGTTTTCTTACGGCATCTAATCCTTTGAGTACTTTGATATTTGATGAATTATAAGTTGTGTTTGTTGTCATTTTGCTCTTAAAATCAATAAAGTAAGTTGTTATCAAAAACTACGAAATTATAACATAACTAGCAATATTGTGGAGTTTTTTCAGGATATTTTTTCAATTTACTCAAGAAAGAAGTTATAATCCAAATTATGAGAAATAAACCCGACAAGGATGGTGAATTTTTATCTGCATTAAAAGCCAGTGCTTCTAATCTTGTTTGAAGATAATGGTTCTGGTGATTATAGAAATTTATTGTTGCTAATAGCCAAATGTGAGCGATTGGTGGCGGAACTTAAAAGCGATGATAGTGGTCAGGTAGAAGAGATATTATCACTTTTAGCTAAACTCAAGAGCATTTTGCTTGAATCATTTAAAAAGCGACAATAAATTTCTATAAT
>CAZTPH010000074.1:0-6538 GCA_964614705.1 uncultured Coxiellaceae bacterium | reverse complement strand
TGGTGGTAAACGGAAGATGTTTTTTGTGGCACAAGACGCACCTGAGCTCAGCTTGGGGACTGTCATCTTAAGTAATGGAATGGTTCCTGCCTAAGGTTTAAAACGGCTCTCAAATAGCCAGAATAAAGATTATAATTATTATTCAATAAAACTTTAGGAGGAACCAGTATGAATGTTACAACATTAGGTATAGATATTGCAAAGAACGTTTTTCAGGTACATGGAATAGACTATGCAGGGAAAAAAGTAATAAATAAGGCGATTACAAGAAATAAGCTACCAGAGTTTATTGGTAAATTACAGCCATGTTTAATAGGAATGGAATCGTGTGGTGGCTCAAATTATTGGGGACAAAGATTCACCGAAATGGGGCATGAGGTAAAATTAATTAGCCCACAATTTGTTAAACCTTACGTGAAGTCTAATAAGAGTGATGCGGTAGATGCAGAGGCTATATGCGAGGCTGTTACTAGACCGAATATGAGATTTGTGGCGATCAAAGACAAAGAACAACAAGATGTGCAGTGTATCCACAAAGTTAGAGCAAGACTAGTAAAAGAAAAAACGGCACTGGCTAACCAGATTAGAGGATTATTGCTTGAATATGGAATAATAATACCCCAGGGGATAAGTTATGTCAGAAGCGAGTTGCCATTAATATTGGAAGATGAAACTAATGGGCTAACCCTATATGGTAGGGAGTTATTTAAAGATTTATACGAACAGCTAAAAAATATGATTCTTAAAGTGGAACAATATGATTTAAAAATAGAGAAGATCTGTGCAAATAATCCTATTTGCAAATTGATATGCAAGTTGTCTGGTGTTGGAGCATTAACAGCAACAGCGATAACGGCGCTAGTAGGCAATATTAAGGTATTTAAAAACGGCAGAGAATTATCAGCTTATTTAGGTTTAGTGCCAAAACAGCATTCTTCGGGTGGCAAAGCAAAACTATTGGGTATTAGCAAACGAGGAGATAGATACGTAAGATGTTTGTTAATACATGGAGCTAGAGCGGCTTTATTTCGTGCAAAGAATTTACCAACAAGCAGGGCCAATTGGTTGAGAGAACTAATATTAAGGCGTGGATTTAATCGTACAGTAATTGCATTGGCTAATAAAAATGCCAGAATTATTTGGGCGCTTATGACTAAAGGTGAAAATTTTATTTGGAATAATCAATAAAATAAATTTAATTTTAGAGAGGTAACCATTCCATAAAGATTGCTGTAATAATTTAAAGATGGCAAAAAGGTTGATCCTGTTTTTTGCAAGACCTGAATTTACACAAGACTTTAAAGAGTCGACGAAGTGATGAGGAGCAGAAAACGCGCGGATTCCATCGGGGCTAGGATAGTAGTAAAAAATTATCCATTAAAGAGCCGTATATATGTTTGCAATTGATCTTCTTTTGGCATTGATAAAAAATTATTGCTTGCAATTAGGCAGGAACCATATATGTGTAAATAGTCATAAATAACAAGTATCCTATCCTAATAATTATTAGGGTGGGTAAAACTGTAGGAGTTAATTATGACTATTAGAGAAGAAGTAATAGATGAGTTGTTGGGTAGTAGAGAGATTAAGACCCAGGATGATTTGTTTGGTAAAGATGGGATATTAAAGCAGCTATCCAAGCAATTGATGGAAAGGTTGCTTGAAGCGGAGATGACGAATCATCTAGGCTACACCAAACATGCTATTGACGGGCATAATAGCGGCAATTCGCGTAATGGCAAGGGTAAGAAGACGGTAAAGACTGGTAACGGTGATATTGAAATTGCGGTGCCACGCGATCGAGAGAGCGAATTTGAACCAATCCTTATTGAGAAGCGCAAAAGTCATCTAAAGGGCTTGGACGATCAAATATTATCACTTTACGCCAAAGGTATGACGGTACGCGATATCCATGATCACCTTTCTGAGCTTTATGGTACCGAAATATCAAGAGATTTAATTTCTACAATTACCGATGCGGTACTAGAAGATGTAACTGAATGGCGTAACCGTCCATTGGATAAAATTTATCCGATAGTATTTATAGATGGCTTTGTTGCAAAATGCAGGCTAGATGGCGCTGTTAGTAATCGTACAGTATATGTTGTCTATGGTATTAATCTTGAAGGGCAAAAAGATGTTAGGATTATACCTTGGAGAGACTGAAGGATCTAAATTTTGGCTTCAAGTATTAACTGAGCTAAGGAACCGCGGACTAGATGATATTTTTATTCTTTGTGCAGATGGACTAAAAGGTCTGCCTGAAGCGGTTGAAAATGCTTTTCCTAAAGCTCTTTTTCAGACCTGTATTGTCCACATGGTTAGACATTCTTTGAATTATGTTCCTTACAATGAAAAAAAAGCGGTTGCTGCTGATTTAAAAAAGATTTACGAGAGCAGCACAGTAGATTTAGCCAAGCAAGCTCTTGATGATTTTGAATTAACCTGGGGAGACAAATACCAGATTATTGTTAAGTCATGGAGAAATAACTGGGAAAAGATAACTCCATTCATGCAATTTCCCATTGAGATTCGTAAAGTAATTTATACGACAAATATAGTCGAATCACTAAATAATACCCTAAGAAAGTCGGTGCGTAATCGAGGTCATTTTCCGACCGAAGATGCTTTAATGAAGGTTTTATACCTTGCCATTAATGGGGTGTCCAAAAAATGGACTATGCCTGTACGTGACTGGAAACTTGCTCTAAATCGATTTGCTATCATGTTTCCTGGGCGCTTCCCAGATAAACTAATGAACTAATTTATGTGGTTTGTTTATGTGGGCGATCCTACGGAGCATCTGGATAAGCTGATGGACGAAATGGTGGAAAACACAAAAACGGTGTTTACCACATTATCGACCACAGCTTATCCAGATTTCGCCCACAGAGGTTTTTTACAGATATTATTACAAGATTTTTAAATTATTTTAAAAAACCAAAAAAAAACCGTATTTGACTAATGGAGATGACTATGCAAATATAAAAACCGTTGTAAGTTGTAAAAAAAAGCAGTAACAGATTTCTAGCGGCTATTTACACAGATTAAATGACTCTCCCCAGCTTGTTTTAGGGAGCTAGGAGACATGGATGTCGAGGGCTAGCCTACATGGATGCATTACGGCGTCCCTAAAACAAGTTGAGCGAGAGGTGCGTCAACTTGTTTGGGCAAATAATGCTTCATGTAAGCTTAATTATTCAAAATTTTTGTCATGTACAAAGGTAATGATCAAAAATAAAAAATTATAACCACATTATTTCAAATTTTGTCTTTAGTTACAGACATATAATGCGTTCCATTATAAGTCAGTCTTACTATGGGTTTATCTATTGGAATTTCCGCTCTTTCCTTAGTTTCACCAAACGAATTATCTGGTTTTAGATAATAATATCTATATTCATTTATTCCACGCTTATCTGGTCTAATATCGACTAAAGCTATAGTAACATCTAAGTGTCTAACTAAAAATTCTAATGCCTCTACATCTCCACTCCAATCCCTATCTTTAAACTCTACCCCAAGTCCATCACTAACTCGTAACCTAAGCACATCATATAAATAGGTATTTTGCGGTACTTCATTAACCAAATTATGTTTCAGTAAAATCAACTGATGAGCTATCGCTCTAAAAAAACAGTTGCCATCACCTTCCACATCTTGAAATTCCCAACCTGGCATGTACCGAACGGTTTTTACTTTTAAATCTACACCTGTTTCTTTATATAATGTACCATCTTCCATTTTAATTATTTTGTTAATCTCGTTTACGTCTTTTGATGATTCATCTTGCTTTGGTTTAACGCTGGAAAGTTTCTTGCCCTGTATGAATTCAGAATCAATCTGATTCAAATTTTCTTGTAACCCTATAAAAGGCGCCACTAACTGTTGTGAAGAATAGTTATCTTGGTCAAATAAATTGCCTTTTTGCCTAATCCTATCATCGTTTGTCGATGGTATTTTTTTAGTTTCAGTTTCCAAATCTTCACCAACAATCGAAGAATTACCATCATCCTGATCATTATTGATATAATCATCTTTCAAAATTTTAATCGCCTCATCAATGAGATCTTTATCACTAACATAATCTATTCCCGAATGTCCACTAGGCCATAAAACAGTCTTATCTTTATCAGAAAAATTATATCGTTCATTAACATCATCAGCGACTCTATAAAACCTTAATAAATAAGCACTTAGTAGATCATTATAATTTGTGCTCTTTTGAATAATTTTTTCTATAATCTGCGATAGTATTTTTAAAAAATCTTCGGTCACATCATTATTAATATCCACAACATCTTTTTCTTTTTGTTTCATTAATAAAAATTCATCAACCATCCTGTCAGAAATATGTATGGAAGATAATCGCATGCTCTTCATAATTTCCTCAGAAAATTTATCTACTCTTTTGGACAAAATAAAATTATTGGTCATTCCTCCATACAATTTTTTGATGCACTTCTTTATTTCATCCCCAATATGTTCATATAACATGTTAATCTTTCTATCTTTACTGATTTGATCTCCAAGCAATTTATCAAATTTCGTAGACACTAAACAATCATTAATATAATTTTTAACATGGCCTACAATGTATTTAGAAAGTCTAACTGCCTTTTTATTATTACTATTATAATCATCTAGCAGCTCTTTGAGAACGGTTTTTTTCGAGACAATCTGTTGAGCTCCTACAACAAAAACATTCTCAATATATTTTATAAACTTTATTATTTTATCTTTATTATCATCTTTATCGTCGTATATTCTTTTGTCTTTTTTAACATAGTCCCAATCATACTTTTGCAAATCACTAGACAAGCGCTTAAATATAAATTTGGAGAATAAATTGTCATATACTGAAAAATCAAGATTTCCTTTTTCTTTTACATATACAGCCGTAAGCAATCTTAAAAATCTTGCTAATACAGGGCTTTTTATTCCCCAAAAATCAACTTCTATAATAGTAGTAGGACTGGCATCTGAAGCATACCATGAGAATCTTTTATATGCAGTTACTCCTTTTTTATGTTTATAAAAAGTAAAATCACGTTCTACCAAAATATTTCCTTTATCAAATGACAGCTGAGTAAAAATGTCTTCTAAATTAGGAATCATTTGCGTTATAACCCTCCCTTCGTTAGGGTAAAATTTGCTAAAATCCGTATTTCCTCCAGATTCTTTATATTCATACTCTCTAAACAAAAATTCTTTTTCTTCTAGCGATAAATCATTAAGCGTAATAACAATATCACCCTTCTTAACCAAAATGTTACTCTCAGGATATTCTGCTTCATTAAAAAAAGTTCTAATTTGCTTATTGTAGAAAAGGAAATAAACATTACACCGATAGTCTTTAACAAAAAATGGGCCGTACACGATTTTAGTATTCCATAATTTAGATAACGAATGGTCAAAAAAAACAGCTGACTTAAAATATATCTTGTCATTCGAAATAAATTTTTCTTCTCTCTTAAACCTGGCAACCTCATCTTTAAAATATCTATGCCTTTTTTCATATTCATTATTTTCATTCTTATGAAAAAATAATCTGGGATCGTTAGATATGTTTAACGAAAAAGACACATACCCTAAAACTTGAGCATATTGTTTTAATTGTGCTTCAGGTTCTAAACCTACCGTGAATCTTAAAGAATCTAATACATAATTTATATTGCTCAGTGGAAAACCGATGCTCATCCTCTCAGCAAGAGATAGCTTTAAATATTCACAAAGTGGTATAATCATATGCTTTAAAACGTCTCTGGAGAAATCTTCTACATCTTCTGTTGTCAATATAAATCCTTCGTCAACCTCCGAAAATAATCCGCGCATACTTAATGCAACATAACAAGCACCACGATCAGAACTAGTGGTAACTTGAAGTCTTTTAGTACTACTAACCTCTAATTTATTAAGCTCACTTATAATAGCCCCATATAGATATCTGACATTTCTATTAATCAATTCAATATATCTCTTTATTAGCTCAGGAAAGTTATAAAAATAAGAAAAAAAGTTGAGGGTTGACTTATCAATATGTTCTAATCTGTAATATTCCCCTCCTTTATCAAACTTTTTAATCTGATTATTAACCAGACTCCAGTAGTCCCCTCCGTTATTGATAAATATAATAACTCCACCACTTCTTTTATCCAAACCAAGTTGCACAAATTTCGTCAAACTTTGAATCAAAACGAAATTTAAGTTACCACTAGATATCATGGAACTAGCCATGTATAATAACCCCTTAATTTCATCATCATCCAAGGCATTTAAGGTCGCATCAATAACTAAAGTTCTTTTTCCTGACCAATTTTTCATATCACCCAAAAGATCTATAAAATTATGAGAAAATTGTACCGACTCCATAACATTGTTAGGATGTATCTCCAAAAAAATAACGTTAGCTTCTTGATCTATCTCAGATGTGTGCTGAAAAAAAGACACAGAGTATCTTTTAAACTGACCATTCTCTAATTTCTCAAGATTCCCTAATAACTCATAATAACTTTGATTAGTTGAATAGATGTTAAAT
>CAZTPH010000073.1:0-6569 GCA_964614705.1 uncultured Coxiellaceae bacterium | reverse complement strand
CCGCGCCTCATCTAATCCTCTAAATATAGTAGCTATATGTTCTGACAAGACCGTAGCGCTAGATGAAGATGGTATTATTGTAGAAAAAGATGAATTTTGGTTTCCAGTGCTTATTAAAAAAGATGAAATCCAGGCTTTTTTACGACAAAAGCAGGATCAGAGAAGCAAAATAGTATTTTGCACTTACCAATCCTCTCTTATTTTGTCTGAAGCTTTAAAGAACATAAAGGGTTTTCAGTTCGATTTAGGTGTATGCGATGAAGCGCATAGAACAGCGGTTAAAGGAATCAGTTATTTTTCTGCTCCATTATTTGATGAATATATCGGAATTAAAAAAAGATTGTTTGTAACCGCAACGCCCAAGCAATTTTCTTTTGATCAAAGAGATGCTCAAGATGATTTTATTCCGCTTTTGTCCATGGATGACGTTGATTCTTACGGCAGGCACTGCCATGTTTTATCTTTTCGTAAAGCGATAGAACAAGGAATCATTAGTGATTATAAAATAATATTCCCTGAAGTAACCTCTGAGATGGTTTTAAAGGAGATGAAAAACCATGGTGAAGATAGTGATTTAACTACTAACGTAGCATATAACGCTGCGATGCAAATTGCCTTAAAAAAGGCGCTTTTAAAGACAGGTGCTGCTAAAATTGTGTCATTTCACACTCAAGTAAGTGATGCCAAGCAGTTTAGTAACTCGCTTATCAAAAGTCGCACTTTATCTAAACATAAAATCTTTCATGTCAATGGTAAACAAGCATCCTCAACTAGAAAAAGTATCATGAATAGCTTTGAAACTAGCCCAAATTCGCTGATTACTAATGCTAGGTGCCTAACTGAAGGAATAGATGCGCCATCAGTTGATATGATAGCGATATTTTCCAATAAAAAGAGCAAAATTGACATTATCCAGGGAATAGGCAGAGCGTTACGTAAACACCCGGGTAAAAAATATGGTTATATACTAGTTCCTGTATTTATTGATACAGCTGCTAATGAAACTTTAGAAGATGCTCTGTCAAAACCGTCGGCAAGAGTACTATTTGAAGTTTTACTTGCCCTTGAACAGCACGATGAGCTTTTATGTGAAGCGATTAAACGACTCAAATTTAATGAGGGATATACGGGAGATAAGGAAGTTGGACTATTAAACCAATTTTTCGATACTGCTGCCCAAAAATACTTGGCATCAACGCAATTCACCAAAGCATTATCGATCGCTATTATCGATAGACTAGGCAGCAATTGGGATAAGATGGTTGGCCATCTGGTTAAGTTTAAAGATCGTTATGGGCATTGTAATGTGCCCAGTGGGTTTAATGACAATCTTACTCTTGCTAATTGGGTGGGAACTATAAGAAATTCATATAAAAAAGGAATATTAGCGGCAGATAAAATTACCCAGCTAAATGATCTTGGGTTTGGGTGGAGCCCTATAGATACAATGTGGTGTGATCGGATAGCAGAACTCACTCAGTATAAAAAGAGGTACGGGGACTGTAATGTGCCGCGAAAATTTAATGATAATCCTGTTCTTGCTACTTGGGTACATAACGTAAGGCGATTGTATAAAAAAGGAATCTTAACGCAAGATAAAATCAACCAACTAGAAAAGCTGGGTTTTATTTGGAGTATTTTAGATACAGCATGGAGCAAGCGGATAGTTGAGCTCATTAAATACAAAAAAAGATATGGAGATTGTAATGTGCCTAATATATTTAATGATAATCAAACTCTTGCTATTTGGGTAGCCAATATAAGGCAATCGTATAAAAAAGGGATTTTAACGCAAGAGAAAATCGATCAACTAGAAAAACTGGGTTTTATTTGGAGTATTTTAGATGTTGTATGGAGCAAGCGGATAGCAGAACTTATTAAATACAAAAAGAGATATGGAGATTGTAATGTGCCTAACATATTTAATGATAATCAAAGCCTTGCTATTTGGGTTGGTAAAGTAAGGGGTATGTATAAACAAAACAAGTTAAGCGCAGGCAAAATTAATCAATTAAAAAAACTTGGATTTAACTTTGATCCATTGGATAGATCATGGAATAAGCGTATGGCAGAACTTCTGGCATACAAAAAGAGGCATAATCATTGTAATGTGCCGAGAAGATTTAATAATCAAGCTCTTGCTAATTGGGTGAGCAACCTAAGGCGCTCATATAAAAAGGGGAGGTTAACCCAGGACAAAATTGCCAGACTGGGAGATCTCGGATTTGTTTTTACCAAAACATCAATAAAATCTTATAGATAGCGATCAATTAGAGTCAGTAGCCGTTAATCTAGAGTAGGCTTAATTTATAGCAAACTCAGTATTGACATTAAGTTGATAGTAAGTATTGACGAGATTGATTAATAAAGAATAAACTATGTCTATAGTGAAACAGTATTATACTTTAACGATTGTCAAATTGGAGGAGGTAATATTTATGAAGCAGCTCAGATCTTTCCTGTTGGTTGTATTGGTTTGTTTTTCTTTTTTATCATCAGCGCTAGCAGCAACCGCTAATACTCAGTGGGCAAAGAGTACTTTTAGTGGGTCTAACAACTCTGAATTCTATTCTGTGGCTATAGATGGTAGCGGAAATATATATTGTTCAGGAAAGACTTATGGAGATGGTACTTATGATTTTGGCAATGAAGTTACGGTTAACGGAGCTTGTGGTAACGCGAATAATGCTGTTTTAGTAAAATATGATGTCAATGGTAATGCCCAATGGATAAGGAGTATAGTAGCATGTGGCGCCGGATCGGGAGGGCCGACATCGAATTTTGAAACTGTGACTATAGATAGTAGTGGAAATATATATTGTTCAGGATGGATTCAAGGAACTGGTACTTATGATTTTGGTAATGGTGTTACTGTTAATGGAGTATATACGGAAGGGAATTGTGTTCTAGTAAAATATGATGTCAATGGTAATGCTCAGTGGGCAAGGAGTGTGGTTAGTGGATCACTTAGCTCCTCATTTGGTTCTGTAGCTGTAGATGATAGTGGTAATATATATGCTGCAGGATATATTTCTGGAAATAACTCTTATGGTTTTGGTAATGATGTTACTGTTAATGGGCCTAACGCTGAGGATAGTTGTAACATGGTTTTGGTAAAGTATGATAGTGATGGCAATGCCCAGTGGGCAAAGAGTACAATTAGTGGTGGGGCTTGGTTTAGCTCTGTAGCTGTAGATAGTAGTGGAAATATATATTGTTCAGGAGGCATTAATAGAAGTGGCACTACTGATTTTGGTAATGGGGTTAAGGTTATTAATGGATCTTATACTGGTGGCGGTACTGGTCTAGTAAAATATGATAGCGATGGTAATGCCCTGTGGGCAAGGAGCTCGACTGTTGATCGTCAAGCCGAATCAGATATTCATTCTGTAGTTACAGATGGTGATGGTAATATTTATATTGCAGGTAATATTGATGATGTCAACTTTGATTTTGGCAATGGTGTTACAGTTCATGGAACTTGTCCTGATAGTAGTAATATAGTTCTAGTAAAATATGATAGCAGTGGTAATGCGCAGTGGGCCAAAACTACACTTATTGGAGAAAATCAATCACGTTTTCTTTCCGTGGCTATAGATGGCAATAACAATGTTTATGCTTCAGGATGGGTGTTTGACATAAGCACTTTTGATTTTGGCAATGGGGTGACTGTTAATGGAACTTATGATGGTCGTAATATTGTGCTAGTAAAATATGATAGCGATGGTAATACCCTGTGGGCAAAGAGTACGTTTAGTGGATCTAACGCATCTGAATTCTATTCTGTAGCAACAAGTGATGCCAATGTTTATGCCAATGGTTATATATCTTACAATAGCATGTTTGATTTTGGGAATAACGTTACGGTTAATGGATCAGCAGCTACTAGTAATAATGTCGTTATAGTAAAGTACAATCAACCTACACCTACACCGACCCCAACACCTAATCCAGATGTTAGTGCAGGGGGTGCTATAACAGCAAGTAAATGGTCGACCATTCTAGGTATAGGTGCTGTAATTATAGCAGCAATATAGTAGCATATAGTAAATAGTTACAATTTATGGTTACAACTCAGAGGACGAGTTTTGGGTGGGTAGTGTTATAAAAATTAACTACCAGCCAAGGTTACATTAAGATTATGAAAAGTTACTTAGAAAGGCAGTAATTTCTTAATGAAAGTTGAGTTAATAATATTGCAGAGATTGATTAATAAAGAATAAACTATACTTATGGTGGAACAGCATTACACTTTAACGATTGTCAAATTGGAGGAGGTAATATTTATGAAGCAGCTCAGATCTTTCCTGTTGGTTGTATTGGTTTGTTTTTCTTTTTTATCATCAGTACTCGCAACAACTGCTAGTACTCTATGGGCAAAAAGTGTAGTTAGTGCTCCAGGCAACACAGAGTTTTATGCCGTAGCTGTGGATAAAGATAGTAGCGGAAATATTTACTGTGTTGGGTATATTGTGGGAGATACCGGTTTTTTTGATTTTGGCAATGGGGTTACATTTAATGGGCCTTCGGGTGGTCCTTATGACGCAGTTATAGTAAAATATGATATTGATGGTAAGGCTATATGGGCAAAGAATGCCCTGGCAAGTTTATCATCTAGATTTTATTCTGTAGCTGTAGATAGTAGTGGAAATGTTTATTGTTCAGGCCTTATTGAAGGATTTGGTACTTATGACTTCGGGAATGGAGTCACAGTTAATGGAATATTTAATGAAAGCAATATTGTTTTGGTAAAATATGATAGCAATGGTAACGCTTTATGGGCAAAGAGTACTGTGGATAGTTCGAGTACGTCTGCTTTTTATTCTGTAGTTTTAGATAGTAATGGTAATGCATATTGTTCAGGGTATATTTATGGAAATAATTCTTATGATTTTGGTAATGGCGTTACGATTAGCGGAGCATCCATTTATAGAAATATTGTTTTGGTAAAATACGATAGCAATGGTAATGTTCTATGGGCAAAGAGTACGGTTGGTGGATCGAGTCACTCGGAATTTAACTCTATAGCCATTGATGGTGATGATGATATATATGCAGGAGGATATGTTGATGGATCAGGTGCTTATGATTTTGGTAACGATATTACAGTTAATGGAGCATCCACTTCCAACAATATTGTTTTGGTAAAATACGATAGCAATGGTAATGCTCAGTGGGCAAAGAGTACGGTTGGTGGATCGAAAGAATCGAAATTTAATTCTATAACCATAAATGGCGATAATGATATATATGCAGGAGGATATATTGATGGATCAGGCATTTATGATTTTGGCAATGGGGTTACAGTTAATGGAGCATCCACTTACAGCAATATTGTTTTGGTAAAATACGATAGCAATGGTAGCGCTCTATGGGCAAAGAGTACAGTTGGTGGATCGAAAGAATCGAAATTTAATTCTATAATCATAAATGGCGATAATGATATATATGCAGGAGGATATATTGTTGGAGAAGACGTCACTTATGATTTTGGCAATGGGGTTACAGTTAATGTAGGTTATTATGGTCCGAATGTTGTTTTAGTGAAATATGATAATAATGGCAATGTCCAATGGGCAAAAAGTATTGTTAATGTGTCTGGGGAATCAAAATTTAATTCTGTAGCTGTAGGTGATGATAACGATATATATACCGGAGGATATATCTATGATAGATGGGCTTATGATTTTGGTGATAGTGTTACAGTTAATGGAGCAGCTACGGATGCGTTTGATATCGTTTTAGTAAAATATAATGATCCAACACCAACACCAACACCGACCCCGACCCCAACGCCTACACCGACTCCAACACCAACGCCAACACCAACACCAACACCAACACCAACACCTACCCCAACACCTAATCCAGATGTTAGTGCAGGGGGTGCTATAACAGCAACGAAATGGTCGACTATTCTAGGTATCGGTGCTGCAATTATAGCGGCCATATAGTAGCATATAGTAAAGAAAAATAGGGTGCCGTGTCCGCCTAACGACACCCCATCAGGTGCCACCTTGTCAAGAGAAAAAGGTAGTCCCCTTGTCTTTTTTTATAGACTCGCTTTTTAAAATCTTTTTTCCTTTCAGGACAAAATTGCTAGACTTGAAGATCTTGGATTTGTTTTACCAAAAAATCAATAAAATCTTATAGATAGCTGTCAATTAGAGTTAGTAGCTGTTAATATAGAGTAGGCTTAATTTATAGCAAACTCAGTATTGACAATTGATTTTTGACCACAAGCAATGCTAAAATAGCCTCTAGAACCGGATGAGTATTTTTTACAAGGATTTTGTTTCATTGGTAAAAAAAGCTAACAAAAACAAAAATAGAGTTTAAAAATAACGGTAAATAAAAATTAAAAATCATAGTAATGATTTTAAAATTTTGGAGGGTGCTAAGATGAAGACAATATCTAAAATGATTTTGCAAATGGTGATTTTAGTAATGATGGGTTTTGTTGGTACCGGTTACGCTGATCCCGTTACGCAAGTATATGTAGATCTACCCTGCTGTACTGGAGAAAATTGTCCGACGAAGTTTGAGAGCCCTGGGGAACCGGGAGTAAA
>CAZTPH010000072.1:0-6634 GCA_964614705.1 uncultured Coxiellaceae bacterium | reverse complement strand
TTGCATTGCTCTTTTTCATCCTCTAAAGAGTGCAATATGTTTCTGGCCTTATGCAGATATTACCCCAGCAGCTAATTATGACAAGCCAAGCACATGGTGTTTTGGTTTTGGGTACAGACTCCCTGTCTTCGCGCTCCCTACCGTCCATGGTTCGCGACGCCCCAAAACCAAAACACCATGTACTTGGCTTTCTGTATCACAATTAGTATTCAATATGAGAATTGCTGCCCGGCAGCAAACCGTCCGTAGAGAGCCTTTTGGCGACCGCGGGATCCACACAAACAAATGGGAAAAATTCTAAAAAAACCTCACTATTTATCCGCTCTCAAGGAGTAGGCTTGCAAGCCCCATTTCAACCTCATTTAGTATCGATTGGCAATTATTTTCACTATTATTCTGCGGTCCACTTAACGTAGAATCGTAGCACCAGAAGAGCTTCATCCCCAAATCCCGACAGCATCGGTCTCTGCACTTGATATAAAAATCTGGAAGGTCGTTAGTGGTGATCATATATGCTGTAGTAGTCTCGCCGCCAACCTTCGGTGCACAAAGACAGCTTTGAAACCCTCCACAAACTCGCATTACACTCGCCATCCCCAGCATTTTAATCCCCATCCGCGCTTTAACATTAGTTGATCCACTGCCATCATAATTTTTCATATTCTCATCTCCTATTTTCATTTATTGTTCGACGGGTAGCGACATGACATCTACACAATTGTATAGGTATAATCAATAATCGCACTAAGTGATATAGCTAGTAAAGATTAACAAAAATTTAATGCGATACACTCTCTAAGCCACCAAACCCAGATGACAATAACAATGAAAATACAGAAGGGTCAGTGCCTCTATCTACAATGGGAGGGCTTTGTTGCACTACCTCCATATCAGGAATTTTCTCAAAAGATGCTAGAGATGAAGGTTGAGTTTTTTTACTACGTACCAGGCGGTCGCTTATTAGATCAGCCACATATTGGTATTTATTGGGGTCTGAATCATTCGGTTTATACATTACTATTTCTATTCCTTCGCCCCTTGCACATTCTAGTGTAATAGGAGTTTTCCAATTTCTTCCTATATAAGAGAACATGCCTCCTGCATTGGTCACACCATCTGAAACAGTACATCTGGCTATAACTAGCGCATCATTACTATCCCAATCCCAATTTTTAGGAGTAATAAGCTCTTCTATTTCGTCTACTTTTATTCCCTTGGTAGTAAGACTAAGATAGGTATGGGGCGCTCCTACATAGGCTTGTGGCATAGCTTCTTCTTGGCTTGGACTGCATTTAACGCTTATTTCTGTAATCGTGGTTACAAACCCTGCATAACAATTACTTTGAGTAATCGTGCCCAAAACAAGCATTATAATTAAATTTCGAATATTACGTGTTATTATATTTGACACTTTAATTCACCATAATTTGTTGAATACATAGCATATGGAACAGATTATCGTTCTTTAAACTATACTATAAGTTTATCAGTTTTTCTAAAAAACACACAAGAAATTGGGTATATTTTAATTAAAGCCCGGGGTAGACGAAACATTACTTCTCTGTCGTTCTAGTTCATCCGTGACATGCTTTATATAGAAGTCCTCATTTTCAGAAGGTATTTCATCTTCAGTATCAGATGGTAATGATGTTGAGCTATCAAAACTAATTTTATCATCACTGCTACGGCTTGGAGAACCTGAGCTAACAGGTAGTTCAGGTGGTTGAGGCATATCATCTCTAATATTACTTGCAACATACATTTTTGTGAATGGAGATAATTCCTGCTTAAACAAACTTTCAAGACCTGGCAACACAATTTCCCTTCTTTCGTCATCTATTCCTTCAGCATCTCGTAAATGCTCTTTCCCAACGAATACAACTACCACGTTTGGTTGTAGCTGCTTTTCTCTCGCAGCTATTCTTATTGTATTAACCCAGCCAGAGTTTTCACGGTACCGTAGCCCTGCCCTTCCTTTAATAGTAGAAGCCTCAGTAATAAGAAAAAGTTTCCCGTAAAAACTCCCTTGGTTCAAATCGGTTAACATCTTACCAATCTCTTCATCCGAATAACTTAAATGTAATCGTACATCATTACAAAACCGTTGAATAATACTAGCTTTACCGACTTCATCATGTTGCGCGAACCATTTTTCTAATATTTTTGCTCCATCTCCTTTACCGAAAAAGAGCTGAAGATCTTTTATGTCCATAGCACCGATAATTTCATTATCGATCTTATAAGTAGAAACACCGGGGTTTTCTACGGCAGCAATCAAGGCATCTTTTAAGCTTGATGACAGTTCATTGGGAGGGAAAATATCAATTATTCCTCTTAGTATCTTCTTGTATGCCTCGCTAAATATTGTTTCTGTCTCTAAACCTACTACTCCGCAATACCCCAGCAGCTTACGTTCCCCAGCTTTTCTCGGGCTTTCCTCTAAAACTCGTAGTACCTGTGGTTCTCTGGTTATGGATGAATCTACGAGTTGCTTTGATATCGTCAACCACCCTTGCCGCGAAATAGCATGTGTTCCCCGCCGATGATCTTCGCTAACCAGTAGCAAAACACGTGGTTTGGTTATTGTATTTAATCCTTCCATTTTAAGGCCTTTTTACGCTATCCGATAATAAATCGATATCATACATATGATCGGAAAATAAGCCAATATTTTATCAACCCAATTACATATTTAACTATAATCCTAAAATAATGAGATGGACTTGTATATTAAAAAAGTCCCATGAATCATTAAAACTTATGGGTGAGGATGGAGGAATCGTAGATGGACCAGGTGGAAAGCACCGTGGGGGAGCCATGATTCTCCATCCTTTTTTGGTTAGTTAGTTCCGTACAGATGACTGAGGATTAAGCCTCGTATGACAAGTCAGGAAAACCACTAACCACCGATAAATTATATACAAGGTGAAACAAAAATGAAACTATATGTTGGCATTGATGTAAGTAAGAATACGCTTGATGTTTTTTTGAATAATAAAAACCTTAACTTTCCCAACACTACGCCAGGTATAGGTAAGTTATTAAAAGAACTTAAAAAACAACAACAAGAAAACAATGAAATAAGTTTAGTTAGCTGTGAAGCTAGTGGCGGCTATGAAAAATTGTTGGTCAAGTTGTTGCAAGAACATAAAGTTCCTATACATGTAGCGCATGCTAATAAAGTTAGAGCTTTTGCCAAAGCGAAAGGATTGTTAGCAAAAACTGATAAGATTGATGCCGCTCTTATCAGTGAATATGTTCGTGTAATGTCTCCAACTGCAGACGAAAAGCTACAAACAGAATCAGCAGAACTTTTAGGGGAGTTGGTAAAGCGGAGAGAACAACTACAAATTCAAGCTCAACAAGAACAAAATCGATTGGATAAAGAACACCTACCCGCAGTTATTAAATCAATTAAATCGCACATTAAGTGGTTAAAAAAAGAGATCAATGTTATTGACAAACAACTTGATGAACTACAAACAAAAAGTAATTTGAAGCCCCAAATTGATTTATTAACATCTATTCCTGGTGTTGGAAAATTAACTGCTTCTTATGTGTTGGCTTTTTTACCTGAATTAGGAAAACTTGCTCATAAACAAATAGCTGCTTTAGTAGGCCTAGCTCCCTTTTCATGATAGTGGTTTATATCGAGGTAAGCGGTTTATCCAGGGTAGTCGAGCATTCATGAGAAAAATATATACATGGCTGCTTTAGTAAGCATACGTTGGTATACAGATATGAGTTTGTTTTATCAGAGACTAAAGAATCAAGGAAAGCCTTCAAAGGTTGCTATTGTTGCCGTAATGAGAAAGCTATTAATTGTATTAAATAGTGTTTTTAAAAGAGGCACTCCTTGGCAAGAAAAAGCTGTGATTTAATTTTGATACTAAAACAGAATAAAAGTTACTCTTAATAAATACCCTAGCGGGTGAATTGGCCCGCGTTTTTTTTGCGGGACAAGATGGGCGGCAATGAGCCCCTATAAAAGAAAAAGGTGGCACTTGCATACCACCCAAAGTCACTCTACGGCCATCGCCGTCCCCGGCTGTACCGTAGAAATATTTTAACACATATTATTTTTTTAAAAAAGTTGATTTTTAAGACAGATGCTCCTCCTAATTTAAATGGTTAATGGTAAAAAAATACCATTTTGGCACTTAAGATGCCGGTGTCCTACACTAAGTTAGGAAAGAACGGTTGGGTCCATCTCATTACGCGTGAAAAATTTTAATAAAAACTCAGACACATACCACGTAAAATATTAACTTTTACAATTTAGATCTCTATTTTACGAATTAACCGGCTCAAAATCAACGATCCTTCCATTAACAAAAACATTATAAATTTACTCAAGCTAATCCAAAAATAAAAACATACAATCTTATCCTGGAGACTTATCCTCATCTATTTTCTTCATTGTCGTTAGTAAGGCCCTGGCACCGATTCCAACCGGCTGCAGTTCTAAAGTCTGGTAATCCCATAATTAATCAGGAGAATTATATCTAAAATTTTAAATTTTTGTGTCTAAATTTACGGGACCATTATACTCAGCCCTGGCCCTGGATGAGGATGCTAGGTATCGACTACGATTAGTCGCCCTCGCTCTCTAATTTCATCCATTTTATCTGTGGCATTTATGCGATAATAAATCCCGGCCCTTGTATATGGACCGGCAGAGGCCACCACATTTACTTTCGCATTCCTTCATATCAGTAAATTCCCCCATCGTGTTCTGCATCTTGAATCTGGGTTTCGTGTATGGCATACCCGATTCATCTAGTTTTTCAAAACAGTCCTTCATATCCTCCAACATCGTTGATATGCCAAGGCCAGTGCAGTAGCAATATATTGTTAGGCCCCCTGCCACGCTCCCTACTTCAGATTCTATCATACTATTCATATGTCGTCTCCTATTTTATTTGTTATGTTACATTGGTTTTTACTTGTTACATTCCGTACTTTCTTGTACATCTCTGAGACTATGTTGTATATGCTCCCATGGTCTTGTGTTGTTATTAGTCCGCTATCACATTCAGATTTGTACGGTATTGATTTTAACGTTCCTCTAAGCTTTTGCAAGCCCCTTCCACACTTTTTTGTCATAAACGATTAACCCCTTTATTTTTATCATAAATCTAACCAACTGGAGTAACATTTGCAGTGTGCAGATAGACTTTAAACCACTTTTACACCGTGAGCGCTCTATTATTAATCTTTTCATAAGTAAAGATACAAATTAAGCTGCATATTGGGTATGCTTTGCTTGAAAATATGCTTTTATTTTCGCTGGGTTTCTTTGCAGACTGCGCATACCACCAATCACAATTGATTTTAAATCATCTCTGGTTGAGATAAATTTTCTGCCAACAACCTGGTTCTTTAAGTCATTCCATACAAACTCATCTGGATTTAGCTCTGGTGAATACCCAGGCAAATAAAACAATCCTAGCTTCCCCTTGGTAGAAGCAACATATTCTTTTACTTTTTTTGATCGGTGCGTAGGATGTCCATCTACGATTAAAAAAACTTTCTTTTTTGTCCCAACAATCAATCTAGATAAAAATGTTATAAACTCTTTTGCTTTGACAGTGCCTTCTACAATCATAAATCTCATTTCACCCCTAGGACTAACTGCTGAAATAATATTTAGTCCAAATCGTTGTCCATTTGATTCGACTGTTGGTGTTTCGCCTTTTGGGGCCCATGTTGTTCCAGCATGATAATCTGATCTTACACCAGCCTCATCACCAAAGAATATGTCGGCTTTAGCGCTCCTTGCAAGAGCTTTAATTTTTGGGTAAGTCGTTTTTAACCAATTCTTGACAGCCTTTGCATCCTGTTGGTATGCCCTGAATAAAGCACGCTGGCAAGTTAAACCAAGTTGTTTTAGCAGTCTCCATACAGAAGCTATGCTTAGCTTGATACCCAGCTTTAGATGAATCATTTCTTTGACTAATTTCAGTGTCCATAGAGCAAATTCTAAACGATATTGATGAGGATTTTTTTGAACAATTACTTTGTATATCCATTGTACTTGTTTTCCAGTGAGCTTTTTAGGGCGGCCATCTAGTTTTTTTGATTTCAGACTGTGCCATCCTCCTGAGCGGTAAGCAGCCAGCCAATTGTATATGCAGGAACGTGTCATTCCTAATGCCGCAATGACTTCCTCTGGGCTTTTCCCATTCTGAACTTGCGTTACTGCCCTGATTCTAATTTCTTCAAGTACTTCGTGACTCAATTTTCTTCCGTCTAATTTTTTCATTGGAACAGTATATCATGTAATCATACTTATGAAAAGATTAATAACTGCACTCTAGCTATCTAATTTAACTCTGACATAGTAGTAATCACCTAAAATAATTTTGGAGATTACTATGACAAATACATCAACTGAAATACTTAAGCGTGACCACAATTTTTGGTATCCACATATTAAGAATTGCGAGAAAGCTGGGCTTACGGGAAAACAATATTGTCGAGAAAACAATCTGGTTAATTCGCAATTTGCCTATTGGCGCCAAAAATATAAAGGCTCTTATAAATTTTAAGTGGGTAAACAGGCTGGATTAACCTTATTTATTAAAATCCAAACCACCAGTAATCAAATATACGACAGTTTTAAAATGTTTAA
>CAZTPH010000071.1:0-6658 GCA_964614705.1 uncultured Coxiellaceae bacterium | reverse complement strand
ACTTAATCCTCTTGGCTTCTTCCAAACATCGTTTATATCACCGTTTTCTTTAACTTCAGTTCTATAAACATATCCTTCTTCTGTGCCAATATATAGATTATCATCAAATAAGTATAATGCAGTTATTTTGCTTGCATTATTAAAACACTCATTCCAGGTGGTTCCTTTGTTAAGTGAGCAATAAAGTGCATTATTCACAGCAGCATATAATGTGCCCTTATCTGAACACAAAAGATCAACACTATTTGGCGGCAACTTTCCAGACTTATATGATGGATACCAAACATCTTCTTTACCTTTATACCTCTTATAACGCTTGGCAAATTTACCATTGCCAACAGTACACTCTTGGGTATCAATAACCCCATATTCTTTAAAGTTATCACACTGAGTGCTAACTTGCTTAGTATCTATTATATCCAAGCTTTTTTCATCATGTTCAAGTTGTTCAAGTATCGCTGGAAAATATTGTTCTGTGTTATTGGAATCATTTGCCATGAGGTTATTACTCATTATATACACGTAGCTTGCAGGGTCACATAAAATTTCTTTATCAATGTTTATTACGTATATATATTCTCTAATTTGATCATTATTACCACCGGAGATAATTGCTTCTATTACCGATTGGTTAGTTTTATTCTTATTCCCCTTGTACTTAATGTCAAATGAACATTCTGCATGAGCATACACTGGTTTGAGACAGGAAGAGTTTTTTTCTATTTCTATTTCGATATTATGAGTCTCTTGATTAAGAATTCTCATATTGAAAGTTGATTGTTGTTCACTATTGTTTTTATGCCATATTTTAGAGATAGCAGCACTTCCGTCGAAAGATACTAATACAGGTAATGTTTCGTATTCATGAATGTTTACATCAGCCTTAACTAATTCTGAGATATTGAACATTGCGGCCAATAAAAATAAAAAAAGTTGTTTTCTTTTATAGCTTTCTAATATCATTTGTTTTTCTCCTAATCTGATTTAATTTTTACCATTTGTTTGTACAGTTTACTAATATAAGCCATCGCGTTTTCTGCTAGATCCAGTGTTTCTGTAGAAAGAGCTCGAGCTTTATCCGGATGCAATATTTGTGCTAAATAATTATACCGTTTCTTTATAGTGCTCTGGTCTGTGAAATCCGCAACGCCAAATATTTTGTAAAAATCGCCTCGTTTTCCATAGAAGATAAAATAATTATAAAACTTTCTAGCCATCTTTTCTTTCTCCTCAGATGTAATGTCTTTATTGAGCCTTTTCTCTTTATATTCGCTCAATAAAGATTCTATCTCTTTGGCTGACAATATATCCAGCTTCTCATGTCCAGGGAAAAATACCATGGTATAGTCTCCTAAATTTACTTTTTGATTTTCTTTATGGGGTTTTAATTTATCCTGAATATCTATAGCGCTATCATTTTTTATAGGGATATCTTCATAATTAAGATAATACAGACTAGTTCCATATGATTCATATTTTTGCTTAATTGCAATCCATATTTTATCATCTTCAAGATAAACTCCTCTTATGTCATTTCCTAAATATTGAAGAGGCTTATTTTGATCATATGCGTTGTGTAACCCTACCCAATCCATGCCATTGTTTCTGCTGAATTTCAAATATTTTCCAGTCCCAATGATTATTTTCCCTTCACGACAGTTAATGGTTTGTACATAACCATTAATCCACAAAGAATAAAAATTATCATCATTATGTGTTAAAAAAGTTCTCCAATTTTTCCCCATATCTGTACTAATAAATATGGCCATACTTAAAAAGGTACATATGGTAGTATTTTCTCCATAAACTTTAAACCCTGTTATCTTGCCAAAACCATCTGCCTCTGCATCCAAAGACTCTATGTATGGATTACTACAAATATTTTGAATAACCCCTACCCCTGTGCCACTGATACTATGCGAATTTGCCACAAAAACCTTATTTCCGATTTGATGAATACCATTAATATAGTCTGCATCAAGACTTTTCCAAGATATACCATTATCACAGCTGATTTTTATTTTATTACCTTCCCCAAAAAAAACTTGTTCGGCATAATTAGAACAAATATATCTACCGGAAATATAATAGATATTATTACCGACAATATGCATGTCGACTATTTTTTTATCATTATTATTAACCATGTTCCACCTGGCCGCCCCATCAACAACCCTCCGTGCTAATAATCCTTTATCGGTTCCAATGAATAGCGGGGTAAACTCCGTAGCTTCTTCATCAAGATCAATACTAAGCATCGGCATGGTAAACTCAAAATTACCTAACTGTTTTCTTACATCTTCATTTATCATATCCTTAGTAATTAAAACATGAGGTTTGTATATGGCATTTATTTCTATTTTATCAACAACCGTTTTTTCTTTACCATTATAATCCTTCGCAGCAAATCTTAATTCGTGTAAAAATTTACCTGCCTTGATAGGGCGCATTCCTAATTTAAGTAGGTATAATCCAGGTGGCAAATTTAGATCTGAAGGATCCGAAGCAATATGATTCTTACTATTACCATCGTTATTACCATTATCGTATTTCACTATTGATTCTATTTTAATAGGAAGTTGGTTAGAAACATCATTAACCTCAATGCTTTTAATAGTTGCCGTACTTTCTAGTAGGTACTCTATTTCCTGCTTTATTAAACCAGTTGTTCCTATTAGCTCTAATGGCTCATTTTCATTACTAATGTCTACTAGTGGCTCGTTCTTGTCACTAATATCCATCAATCTTTTAATTGCATGTCTTTTAAGAGTAAAATTTATCCCTTCGGTAACTATTATCTGGTAATCCTCTTCCATTGTCTTAGCTACGCTGTACCCAGAGTTCTTCGGGCTCTTAACAAAAATTGTGACTTTTTCTGAAATGGTTTGTGGTTTATTGGAATGCGCCAATTTAAATTTTACATTACAAGATTCTTTTTTAGATAGGGGCGTATTTTTAGTAGCTTTACAAGAACTCTCAACTTCTTCTTCTTTGAAGTGTTTACCTGGTGCAGTAACATCTACTTCAATATCTATATCTCCAGTATTTGTTACTTGATACTCTAAAGAGTTGTCAGCAGGGTTAACAGTATCATTAGAGCTATCAAAACTTATATGCCTAGAAAACATAGATTTTTTTGAAATTTCAAAATCAAATCTTTGTGGTTTTATCTTAAGTGGGTAGCGCGCTAGTTCCTCTTTATTATCGTAAATTACCATTTCGTAGATAGCATTTTTTTCAGTAATCTCTTCAGTGCTATCTGTAGCCAGTTTTATCTTGCAGCTTTCAGCAGCCTTTAAACTGCCGCCACAAACTTTGTTATCATCATTGCTATTACTGCTAGCATTGTCCTCTTGTCTAAGTATACCGCGGCCTTCCTGTCCAATTATATTTATAACCAAGTTATCTATATTAGCTGTTCCAGAATTCTTTATTTTATAAGTTATCGGTGTGGCCTCTTGACCAATGATTACATTTATTTCTTTTGGCAATGGATCAATATCAATCTTTGAATAATTAACGTTAAATTGAAATGGTATAGTTATGGGTTCATGTTTTATAACAGTTTTTTTTCTATGAGCGTCTTCTTTTACAGTCTTAGCCTCTACATATAAACACTTATGTTTCTTTAATACTGATGAACTATTACGCTCTAATTGTGATAAATCATCTTGATTAACCAACATGTCTATTTCAAAAGTATGGATTTCATTAGGATGTAGGGTAAAAGGATCTAGATGATAAGGATCTTGTGATTTTAAAGGTTCATTCATGCCACTATTAAAATTAACATGAGTTATAGTTATATTGCCATAAGATGTATCATAATTATCATTAAGTATATTATCTTTAACATTTGAATTTAAACATTCGCAAAGCCCAATTTTAGTTATATCTATATCGCTATTACTATTATTATGAAGTTTATAACTGAACTTAAATTTCTCTGGTGTTTTACTTTTACTGCCTTTAACTGAAATGATATGTGTTGTTCCAATAGGAACATAACTTTCTTTTTCCAAAGATCTCTTTTCCTCCAAAGATTCCTCAAGAAAATTATTTAATGAATCAGGCTTAGGTTTCCCTCCCCACAATTTGGACAATATGGTAGCGAGCGCCCCCAAAACAAAACCTGTTGCACAAATAATCGCTGTGTATACGCCTCCATGATTGTTCGATAAAGGATCTCGTTGAGCGTAACTACATTGAGAAAAGGTAAAAAATAATGCTGTAAAAATAGCAATGATGACTTTACGTCTGTGTGTTAACATTTGTGCGGTCCTTAATCAATAATTGTTTTGATTGTGATTGATACATCTCCCCATGCTAATTTTGCTAATTATAGCATGTGATTTTAAAAAAACATAGATCCTAATAAAATAGTCAGCAATTCCCGCCTTAAATTTTCCTTATAAAACAACTGATTGCACTGAAGAAATCGAGTTTTAAGCTGTTTATTTATACTCATAAGTCACGAAAAATATTTCTATGAGTATAATCACCAACCAGCGAAGCCTTATTGTACCTAGGTTAGCAGCGAGCTGCTCAATTTCTTACCCAGAGCGGGAATTGCTGTAAAATAGCAAATTTAAAAAGTTTGCCCAAGCCATCAAAGTTAGCTATACTGGCTGTGCCTTTTGCTGGCCCTTTATGTAACGATATTTTGTTAACCCCGCCAGGTCCGGAAGGAAGCAACGGTAGCAGAAGATTCGGGTAAAAAGCAAGCTAGCAAGGGGCTTTTCGCAGGGCCGCCTCATGAAGATCATGCAGACCCCTATAAAAATCGGCTTTCTTGCTACGTTCGATTGCATATTTGCATGGAACAGGTTGAAAACCAACCAAACCAATATTATCAAGTCATCGGACAATGTTAATAAAAATATCATGAGGTGGTCCTGGGGCTTTTCGGTTGTTTCATTTTAGTCTTACTGCCCGCATTTGTTGTGTCTTTATTCCAGATCTACCATAGTTAGTTAACAAGTTTTTTAAGTAATGCCATCCTTTTATCAATTTATGATCTTAAAAATCAATATATTGTCTATATTTAAAAAATTAATAGAAAAAAATCTTTATTATTCAGTATGTTATATTAAAAACACTATAGTAATAACAGGTATAGTGTTTTTACGAAATGATGATTATCTCCATGATTTTTAAAATTTTTTTGAAAATCACGCTAAATAAGATAAAATTATAAGGTTAAATATCACTACTAAAATTAAACTGAAATTGACAAAATAAAAAAAATTCAAAATAAGAGGAAAAATAATTTAAAACATAATTTTATGTTATAAATTATTTTGGGTTTGACTAGGTTGTAAAAAAATTGATAGTGTAGTGTGTTTTTTAGCTTCTTTTAAGTTATATTAACGAATTCAGAGCTTACCAAAATTGGAGAAAAAAGATGTACGATGTTTGCATAGTTGGTGCAGGTATTATTGGTTGTGCTATTGCAAGAGAGCTGACTAAATTCAAGCTCAAAATAGTTTTAGTTGAGAAAAATGATGATGTTGGCGCAGCCACTACTAAGGCTAATAGTGGTATAGTGCACGGCGGGTATGCAGATAAGCCGGGTACTATCAAAGCAAAACTGTGTGTAAGAGGAAATTACCTCTATGACAGACTAAATCAAGATTTACATTTTGGATTTAAAAGAACAGGATCGTTTGTAATTGGTTTTAATGAGCAAGATCAAAAAAAGATTGAAGAGCTAATGCAGCAAGGGATAGCCAATGGACTGCGTGATTTACAAATTGTTGATGGTAAATTTGTACTTGATCTTGAGCCTAGATTAAATCAGGATATAAAAGTTGCTTTATACTGTCCTAGTGCTGGTGTTGTTTCTTCATATGAGTTTGCTATTGCTTTAGCTGAAAATGCTATTCACAACGGTGCTGAATTAAAATTAAATAGCCAAGTGAAAGCCATTAAGAAAAGCAATGGTCATTTTGAGATAAATACTGAACAAGAGACAATTAGTGCCAAAGTAGTAATTAATGCAGCAGGTCTATATTCTGATCAAGTAGCACGGATGGTAGGTATCGATAATATAGAAATTAAGCCTCGGTCCGGACAATATCTATTATTTGATAAAGATGAAGGAACCGGTTTAAATAGAGTTATTTTTCAGGTTCCAGATGAAATCAGTAAAGGTATTTTAGTGACGACTACTTATCATGGTAATTTGTTGATTGGACCAGATGCTACTACTGTTGATGATAAAGATAATTTAGATACAACTGCAGATAACATCTCTAAGATCATTGCCTCTGCGAAAAAATCCTTGCCAGAATTTGATTTGCGTAAGGTGATAACCACTTTTTCTGGCAATCGTGCCGCAGCTGCTAGGCATGATTTTATTATTGAAGAAAGCAAGGTTGGTGGATTTATCAACGTGGCTGCCATTGAGTCTCCTGGCCTGACAGCAGCACCAGCTATTGCCGGGGAGATAATTGCAATACTTAAAGGTACTAATCTTCTTTCTTTTGAAGTAAATGATCGGTTTGACCCAAAACGCAAGCCATATCTGAGTATAGCTGATATGTCTAGTGAGCAGTTGACTGAGCTAATTAAAAAAGATCCCGATTATGGTTTGGTGGTTTGTCGTTGTGAAATGGTGTCACGCGGAGAGATTAGGGATGCTTTAAGTATTGCAATT
>CAZTPH010000070.1:0-6846 GCA_964614705.1 uncultured Coxiellaceae bacterium | reverse complement strand
TTTAATTGCATATTAACAGAAAATTAAATGCCAATTTGTTTCAACATAAGACGAAGATGAAGATTGGGTTTAATTTTAACCTAAGATATATCTGAAATAAAGAGAATAAGTCAAACTAACATCAGATGGTCAGGGGTCAGGTCTCAGCATTCAGCATTTAAATGCTGAATGCTGAGACCTGACCCCTGACCTCTATAATAACCAACTACTGCAACCAACTTTTTATCGTAATAAACCAGTGGAATACGGTCACGTAGCCAAGGAGGTATCTGCCACTCCTGCATCAGTTTTTTAAGCTCGTGCGTACCACTACGACCCTTAATTTTTAATTTCTCCCCGCCTCTACGAAATCGAACTTTAACTTTACTACGATCTAAATTACCAAAAAGCTTACGATTGATCGTTAAAACACCAAGATGACTAGGCAAAGTTAAACTCCAGCTAGAAAAAGATAACTCAACTGAACTATCATGTACTTCCAACGGTCGCATAGCATAAATGAAATTACGAAAACGCCTCACCTCTGACCCACTCCAGGCAACTTTCGGCATAGCATCATAACGAGAATTAATTACATTTTTTAATATCTCCGATAACTTTATATAACTAGGATAAGAAAGACCTAACTTACTAAACCAGTAGCGCAAAATGTTTTTCTGTCTTAACACATTAAAGTTTTGGAGCAAATTCAGATCGATAACTCCTGGACTAATCAATACCCTGGCCAAATCATCTGATGCTAGCTCAGCTAACAAACTATCGGCTTCAGCCAAATTTTTACTAACTCGATTTAAAACATTAACAACGCTCGGCCACCTTTTTTTGACCACCGGCAAAAGACGATTACGAAGATAATTACGATCGAATCTAATATCTAGATTACTCTCATCATCCACCCAGCTTAATTTATGTCGCTTAGCATAAGTCAATAGATCAGATCGCATAACACCCAAAAATGGTCTTACTAAGTGACCACGAGCAAAAGTCATCTTTTCCGGCATAGCAGCAAGCCCCTTAACTCCAGCCCCCCTAAATAACTGCAAAAGCAATGTTTCAGCTTGATCATCCGCATGATGAGCAGTAAACAAAACACCTTTGGTAGGAAGAAGTTTAGCAAAAATATCATAGCGTAACTGGCGCAATAACTCTTCAAAACTATGACCATCAAATTTCAACGGCAGATCAACTTGATGCACGGCAAATTCTACATCATGTTTTTCACACACTTTAAGACAGTGGCGAGCCCAAACTTTTGATTTCGCGCTAACCCCATGATTGACATAAATCGCTTGAAATTTTGGCAATTTGTCCCGAATACTAACCAGAATGTGCAACAATACTGTAGAATCTAAACCGCCACTATAACCAACAATAACCTTAGGACGTTTTTTTACCAAAGAGATAATGTTTTCTTTAATCTGCTTAGGATCAAAAGAGCATGACATAAATAACCGCTATCTACCAAAATTCATTAATTTTTCATAACGATTTTTCAGCAATTTTTCCACCGGCTGTTTGTTTAATTGAGCTAAATTAGAAAGTAACGCTCCTTTAAGATTACTAGCTACCAAATCATAATCACGATGGGCTCCTCCTAAAGGCTCTTCAATAATTTGATCAATTAGCTTTAATTTAAATAACTTATCTGAGGTAAGATGCATAGTTTCAGCCGCTAGAGCCACCTTATCTTGACTACGCCATAAAATTGAAGCACAACCCTCTGGAGAAATAGTGGCATAGATACTATATTGCAACATCAAAACTCTATCTCCTACCCCTAAAGCTAATGCACCACCAGACCCCCCTTCACCAATAACTGTACATACAATCGGTGTTCTTAACTTAGACATCATAAACAAATTACGGGCAATCGCCTCGCTTTGATTACGCTCTTCAGCTCCAACCCCGGGATACGCTCCTGGAGTATCAATAAAAGTAAGAATAGGCAATTGAAACTTTTCAGCCATTTCCATTAGACGTAGAGCTTTACGATAATCCTCCGGATTAGGCATAGCAAAATTACGTTCGATATTTTCTTTGGTGTTTCTGCCTTTTTGCTGGCCAATTACCATCACTGGCAACCCATTTAATCTAGCCAAACCACCAATTATTGCACTTCCCTTAGCAAAATGACGATCCCCAAACAACTCATCAAAATTAGTAAAAATTCTCTCAATATAATCTAAGGTATGTGGGCGCGCCTGGTGACGAGCTAGTTTTACCACTTGTATCGCGGTTAAAGATGAAAAAATATTTTTAGTCAATTCCCGACTTTTGGCCTCTAGTATGGCAATCTCCTGGCTAATATTGATCTTACTGTCTACCCCAACATAACGGAGCTCTTCAATCTTTGCCAATAAATCAGCAATGGGCTGTTCAAAGTCTAAAAAATCAAGGTTCATTGTCAATCACTCTTTTACCTAATTTAATTCACTAACTAAATAAGTTCAAGATTATAGCAAATTTAAATAAAAATTTGTAACTAAATTAATTATCAGCTATATTTTCGTGTCTATGTCTTTGATAATTGCTAATACTATATTTGCCTTCAGCATATTTGTCCTAACCTGCATAACTGGTCTTGCGCCACTTAAACTACTCCATACCGAATCACGCTTATCTACCATATCCGACGCATTTGCTAGCGGAGTTTTTCTTGGCACTGCCCTATTACATATGTTACCAGATGCAGTACTTAAATTTAAAGAAGTTTATACTAGCGATTATCCTATTGCTTATTTGATTTGCCTTGCTACTTGTATCTCGCTGCTACTAATAGAGCGCGGTTTATTTATTTATAGTAACGCTCATCCAGGCAAAAATAAGTTCCTGCTCCCCATATCTTTAGTAAGTTTATTAACCATGCATTCTCTGATCGAGGGAGCGGCGATTGGAATCAACAATAATATTTTAGAAGCCATGGCAATATTTATTGCGGTATTTGCTCATAAAGGCTCAGAAAGCTTTGCGCTTGCGGTTAATTTACGTCGTTTTGCCCTCACCAAAAATACTATTAAAAAAACTATCTTGATCTTTTCCTTAATGACGCCACTTGGGATATTCATCGCATCTTATGTGCTCAATGTCTCTATCTCAAATTCCGGCGGCTTATTGATTGCCATATTCAATTCGATCGCTGCAGGTACGTTTTTATACTTAAGCACCGAGCACCTAATTGAAGGCAAAAAATCTTTTGAAAATCTCTACGAAGTAATTGCGCTAATTACAGGCGCAAGCATTATGGCTGTAGTAGCACTGTGCGTGTAACCCTAAAAATAAAATAATTTCTGTAATGGTGCTACTGTCACAATTGCGCTCAATGACCCTAAAACCATAAAAAGTATTATCCATAAAGCTCGATTATGTAAAATTGCCTCCTTAACCAAAATTGATCTCCTGATAAGATTAATGAATACCAAGATCAAATTAGATAGAACCAAAACCACAAAGATTAGGCTTCGTACTTCAGCATCTCCCCATCCCAAACTTCTGGTTATCACCAAAAGAACAGTGCCGAAACCCAAAACAACCAATCCTTGAATACACCCCCGAATAATACCTCTCTGATCAAACAATTTTTCACCATTTTTACGTGGCGACTTCCTCATCAGATCTTTTTCTTCTGGAGCATTTTCAAAAATAATTGAACAACTAGAATCGATAATCAACTCTAAAAACACGATATGCACTGGGAAAAGCAAAAGTGGCAAGTTGAATAAAACTGGAATAAGTGTCATACCAATAATTGGGAGATGAACTGCCACAAGATAAACAATAGCCTTTCTGATATTAGCATAAATCCTTCTTCCCAATTTAATTGCTGATACCAAAGAAGAGAAATCATCATCTAAAAGAACAAGATCAGCCGACTCACGCGCCACATCACTTCCTCTTAAACCCATTGCCACACCAATATGAGCCGCTTTAAGCGCAGGAGCATCGTTAACGCCGTCACCGGTCATGGCAACAGACTCGCCATTGGCCTTAAGAGCATTAACAATCCGCAGTTTTTGTTGCGGCAAAATTCTGGCAAAGATATTACAGCTTTTTATCTGCTCAATCAGACCAGCATCAGTCATGCTATCCAACTCGCTACCAACTATGACCTTCCCATAGTTATTTAAGCCAATCTTATCGGCAATCTGCCGAGCCGTACCCAAGTGATCACCAGTAATCATAATTACCCTGATACCGGCTAAATAACAGCTTTTGATCGCCTCTGCAATATTGGGTCTAACTGGGTCTGCAAAAGCAATTAAGCCCAAAAATTCAAAATTAAAATCATGCTGCTTACTTGGCAAACTTGCTTGAGAAAATATCGCCCTAGCAACCCCGATAATCCTCAAACCATCTTTAGCCATCAGATTAATTTCATCATTTAACTGATCAATCTTATGTTGCTCCAAATGACACAAATCGAAGATATCTTCTGGAGCCCCTTTTGCCGCTATTACATATTCATTATCGTGTTTTGACTGCCATACCTGAGAAATGGCTAACAGCTGATTAGAAATCGGATATTGATGAACCATCTGCCATAAACCATGCAAATTATCACTGCCTTGAAGATAGTATTCACTAAAACTTTTAAGGGCGATGTCCATAGAGTCAAATGGATTACGCTGACAAGCAAGTAAAGCATATTCAAGTAAACGATGGAAATTCTCGGGCAAATCACTTGGCACATGATCAATCGATGCCATAAAAATATTATTATCCACTAATAACCGATCTACGCTCATAACATTCTGAGTGATGGTTCCAGTTTTATCTACACAAAGAACCGTAGCCGAACCCAAAGCTTCAACTGCCGGCAATCTTCTAGTTAAAACTTTGCTTAACCCAAGTTTCTTGGCACCCAACGCTAAAAAAACAGTGATAACGACCGGCAATTCCTCAGGTAAAATAGCCATAGCTAGAGCTATACCAACCAAAACACCACCCATCCAATTGGCTCTAGTAAGACTATAGACCACCACTACCAAAATACAAATTAACGAACCTACAACAGAAAATTTCTTGACCAATAAATCAGTTTCATACTGTAATTTAGTGCGCTCAACTTTGATATTTTCTAAGCTTTTACCAATCTTACCAATTTCACTATTAGCACCAGTAGCAAAAACTTTCGCGTAACAACTACCTTGTAAAACCTGGCTACCTGAATATACAACTGATTGGTCACCACCAATATCCCCAGAAAACTTATCAATCGGCCTGGATTCTCCGCTTAAAATAGCTTCACTAACTACCAGGTTACTGCCTGCTAAAATATGGCTATCCGCCGCCACTATATCTCCTTCACTCAAAAACATCACATCCCCAGGAACTACCTCTCTTCCTGCCACTCTCACCCCTGCACCTTCTCGAATAACCAAAGCACGAGGACTAGTTAGATTACGTAAAGCTATAATCGCCTTTTCACTATGATACTCTTGGTAACATGTAATTCCCATTACCACCAGCACAAAACTAAGCAACATCAGACTTTCAGCATGGTCTCCCAAAATAAAATAGATAGTTGCGCCAAAAACCAACAGCAAAAACATTGGCTCGCGAAAAAGTTGAAAAATAATCGGGAATAAAGTCGGAGTACTAGTATGTTTTAGCTCGTTATATCCATACGCGCTTAAAGCCGCTATCGATTCTTGAGAAGTAAGCCCAGAAATTTTATTACCAGTAATATCCATATACCATTTTTAATTCTAACTAAGCACTATATCTTTTTTCGCCACCACCATATAGGTTACTAATACACCTGGGACATAACTCTGGGTGTTCGAGACTGCTGCCAACATCCCCAAGATAATGCCAACAGCGCGAACATTTTTTATATTGAGATTTCTTGGCGACTAATTTTAAACCAGCAATAGTACTATCTATAGCATTACTAGGCGCCTTAGTAATCTGGTCAATTTCAGCTGATGAAACGATTAAAATAAAACGTAGATCTTGCTGCACTTTATGCAAAATACCAGTTATCTTATCATCACCATACAAAGTAACCTCTGCTTCAAGGCTAGAACCAATAACCCCATCTGCTCTTAAACGCTCAAGCAGTTTATTAACTTCAGTTCGATAATTTTGTAACTCGTACCAGTCAAGCTCAGAGACTAAATCATTGCCTAAATCAAAATCACTCTCTTTAACTAATTCATTCCATCTGGCCATAAAAACAGATTCTGCTCTACTTTCAACTCCAAATGATTTTTCAAGAGCACGCATCTCTTGCCAAATCTCTTCAGCGGTAAAACTTAAAATTGGAGCGATGATACGTACTAAAATCTCTAAAATATAGTACAAAGCACTTTGCGCGGAACGACGCCCAAAACTATCAGATGCCATGGTGTACAATCGATCTTTGATAATACTAAAGTAGAAGCTACTAATGTCATTGGCCAATAACACTTGCAAACTACTACAGGCGGTATGAAATTGATATTTGCTATAATGATCACGCACCGTTTTTGCCAATTTCAACATCTGCCAAACTGCAAAACGATCCAAAGATAGCATCTGTTCGCTTGCAACTAAATCACGGGTAAAATTAAAATCAAATAGATTACCTAATAGGAATCTTGCGGTATTACGTAACATACGATAAGCATCAATATTTCTAGCAAAAATTTCAGTAGAAGCAGCCAAATCATCATGTAAATAGGTAGAACCAACCCACAAACGCAAAACATCTGCTCCATATTTATCTATCACATCTTTAGGTGAAATAACATTACCTAAAGACTTGGACATCTTATGACCATTACCATCAACGCAAAAACCATGAGTAACCACGGCTTTATAAGGTGCTTGTCCAGAAATCGCAAGTGAGGCAATTAAAGACGACTG
>CAZTPH010000069.1:0-6891 GCA_964614705.1 uncultured Coxiellaceae bacterium | reverse complement strand
TTAAACAACTAGATCAAGAAGATTTTTTAACCAATCGTGCTTATCTTGGTAGTGTGCTTGAAAACTTTTGCGTTATGGAATTAAAAAAACAAATTACTTGGCACAAAACTCCACCTAATCTTTATCATTACAGAACGCAAGCTGGCAGCGAAGTAGATGTTATTTTAGAAGGAAAAAACAAAAAAATCGTTGGTATCGAGATCAAAGCTGCTGCTACTATCAACAGAGGTGATTTAAATGGTTTAAAATCATTGCAGGAATCAGCGGGATCAAAATTCACCAGAGGAATAATTTTATATACTGGTGAACAAGTTTTGGCATTGGATAACAATATCTATGCTTTGCCAATAAATTCGCTATGGGAAATACAGAGTTAAATCCAATTCTTTAAGTTATCTTTTCTCGCGGAAAATTTAACTCAAATATCCGCTTGGCATCACTAGCTTGTTTTTCTAAACCCAAAGAACGATAAGATTTGAACATGATTTTTAGTGCATCTTTTACTTGAGGGGCTCCTTCAAAATGCTTAACTATACCACTTGCGCGATTAGCAGCTCCGACATACGCTTTACGTTTAAGGTAAAATTTAGCTATTTCCAATTCATGCTTGGCAAGTAAATTACGAATATAGAGCATCCTTTTTTCTGCATCTTTGGCATAAATACTATTAGGATACCTCTTAAGCAGCTCGCCAAAATTAATAAATGCATCATTTAAGTTAGAAATATCCAACTCTTCTATCCTTTTAGGAAATAGCCTTTGAAGCGGGGTTCTATTTTTATAGAAGTTTACTATTCCCTTCATATAATAAGCATAGTCCGTGTGAGACTCTTCAGGATAAAGATGAATATAACGCGTCGACGCCGCAAGAGCAGAAGCATAATCTTCTGTCTTGTAATAGGCATAGATAACTTCAAGCTGACTAGTTCTTACTTCTGGGTCAAATGGATAAAGAGCATCGATTGCTTCAAAATATTTAGCCGCTTGGCTATAATCACGCTTAGCCATAGCTTTTTGCCCATTTTGCAATATTTGTTTGGCAGTTAGATGTTTAAAATCATTGGAACTATAATCTCTAGTTGAACATCCCCCAACAGCTATGGTAAGCAACCCGAGCAGAAACAAGATTTTGATTTTCATAGTTTTTCTATCACTAAAAATACGTTACCAGAATTATAACAGAACTTTTTCTAAAAAACTAACTACATCCGGTAGTTTCCCCACAAGTTACACATTTTAAGCATGACCCATTACGCACTAGCGTAAATTGGTTACAATTAGGACAAGGCTCTCCAGTATAACCCTTAACTCTGGCCTCAGAAATTAGATCTTTCACCTTATTTTTATCATTTGCACCATCATGCGTTTTATGAGATTTTTTCAGGTTCTTTCTAGTAGCCTTATTTTGATCGGCAGGAACCAAGGTAGTAGAGATAAGCTCCTCTTGATCATAATCAAACTCCAACTGCTCACTATTTTCATCATGCAAATCTTCAGGGCTCACGTGAGCCAAATCGTAGCGATCTAAATAAGCGATAGCTAACTCTCTAAAAACATAATCAATCACTGAAGTTGCCATCTTAATGTGGTTATTGCCATTAACCATACCGCTAGGTTCAAACTTGGTAAATACAAACGCCTCCACAAACTCCTCTAGTGGAACACCATATTGCAAGCCTAAAGACACAGCAATAGCGAAACAGTTCATCAGCGATCTGAAGGCTGCTCCTTCACGATGCATATCCAAGAAGATCTCACCAAGCTCACCATTTTCATACTCACCAGTACGCAAATAGATGGTGTTGCCGGCAATCTTAGCTTTTTGGGTATAACCACCTCGGCGATCTGGAAGGCGCTTACGCTTAGCCAAATAGCGATAAACTAGCTTTTCAGCTATCTGGGTAACAGTAGCTTGCACATTATCTTCAGAATCAAGCAAATCTGAAGTTGCATTTAGTGGTTGACTCAGTTTTGATCCATCGCGATAAAGCGCAATAGCTTTAACCCCAACTTTCCAAGCCAGCATATAGGCATTTTTTACATCCTCAATAGTAGCTTCATGGGCCATATTGATAGTTTTAGAGATAGCTCCGCTGATAAATGGCTGCGCAGCGGCCATCATATAGATATGTGATTCATACGACAATAATCTGTTTCCATAACGACCGCACTTGCTGGCACAATCGAAAATTGGCAGATGTTTGTCCAACAAATGTGGAGCGCCCTCAATAGTCATACTGCCGCAGATATATCGATTAGCCTCTTCAATTTGCTCACTACTAAACCCTAATTTTTGCAATAAATTAAATTTTTGATCGGACAATTCAGCTTCATCAAGATGCAATATTTTAGCTAACTTCTCTTTACCTAATGTCCATGGGTTAAAAACAAAGGTAATATCAAAAGCACCGGGCAATAGGGATTCTACTTTATAGATCATTTCGTCAGTTAACCCCTTGGCGCGTAAAACTGTAGTATTGATATGTGGCGAATCATTTAGTGAGCTTGCTCCACTAATATATTTTACGATCTCTTCTATTTGTTTATTACTATAATTTAATTTTTTGAGAGCTGCGGGTATAGATTGGTTAACAATTTTAAAGTACCCCCCGCCAGCTAATTTTTTAAATTTTACCAAAGCAAAATCTGGCTCAATTCCAGTGGTATCACAGTCCATTAATAGCCCAATGGTACCAGTTGGAGCAAGCACCGTATGTTGGGCATTACGATAGCCATACTTCATCCCTAAATCCAGGGCCAAATGAGCGGATTTTTTAGCCGCAGTCAATAGATACTCCGGACAATAATTACTATCGATACACAGCGGCTTTACGCTTATATCTTCAAATTTTTCTACTTTATTTTCCAAAGCATAAACATGGTTTCTAACCACTTTTAAAATTGCTTCTTTATTGGGTTGATACTTAGCAAACGGCCCAAGTTCTTGTGCTAGTTCTGCTGAAGTAGCAAGCGAAGTAAAATGCATCAAAGCGGTAATTGCTCCACAGATTGCAACACCATCCTTAGAATCATAGGGAATAGCGTTTTGCATTAAATAGGCACCAAGATTAGCATAGCCAAGACCAAGAGAACGAAATTCATAAGAAAGCTCGGCTATTTTACTACTAGGGAATTGCGCCATTAAAATGCTGATTTCTAAGGTGATAGTCCAGAGTCGAACAGCATTAATAAAAGCATCAACATCTAGGTCTCCACTGGCCGTAGTAAATTTAGTTAGATTAAGCGAAGCTAGATTACAAGCCGTATCATCTATAAAATTATATTCAGAGCATGGATTAGATGCATTAATTCTGCCGCTATTTGGACAGGTATGCCAATCGTTAATAGTGGTATCAAATTGGATACCTGGATCTGCACAAGACCAGGCAGCATATGCAACTTGATCGAATAGATCACAAGCTTTAAGAGTTTTATTTGCTTTAGGTAGGCGAGACTCTTTTTTCGCTGCTTTAAGTTCCGTTCTAAAATAGAGATCCCACTTTTGGTTTTTTTCAACCGCTCCCATAAAACTATCAGATACTCTAACCGAATTATTAGAGTTTTGTCCGGAGACGGTATTATAAGCATCGCTTTGCCAGTCAATATCAAGCTCGATAAAGTCGATTGAATTTTTTCCTTGTTTATATAACTCTAAAGTACGTTGAATATAATTAACTGGAACAGATAGTCTTTTTGCCTCAATGATAACTTGTGATAATTCCCTATTTTTTTTGATATCAACTCGATCTTTTAGCGGCAACTCTTGATGTTTTTCACATACTTGAATGATCTTATTTAAATATTGTTTATTTATTTTGGAACCCGCGGCAAGAGCTGCTACTTTTTGCTCTTCTAACACTTTCCAATTGATAAATTCTTCGATATCTGGATGATCCATATCCAGCACTACCATTTTAGCAGCTCTTCTAGTGGTACCACCCGATTTTATTGAGCCTGCTGCCCGATCACCGATTTTCAGAAAAGACATCAAACCAGATGACTTACCTCCACCACTTAGTGGCTCGCCAAAACCTCTAATTTGTGAAAAATTCGCGCCTGTACCTGATCCATATTTAAAGAGCCTAGCTTCTCTAACCCACATATCCATAATGCCATCTTCACCTACTAGATCGTCTTTTACCGACAGAATAAAACAAGCATGCGGCTGGGGTCTTGAATATGCATCTTTCGACTGCTCTAACTTGTGGGTTTTGGGATCAACATAGTAATGTCCTTGAGCAGGACCAGTAATCCCATATGCCCAATTAAGACCGGTATTGAACCACTGCGGCGAATTGGGAGCAGCCATTTGGTTAACTAGCATAAATAGGAGTTCATCATAATATGCTCTAGCATCTTCCTCATCATTAAAATAGCTGTGCTTCCAACCCCAATAGGTCCAAGTACCAGCTAAACGGTGACAAAGATCTTTAACGCTTTTTTCACCTCGATAACGCGCATCTTGAGGAAGTAAATCTTGTTTTTCAGCATCCACTTCAGCGGCTTGTAACCAATCAGGCACGTTCGATTCATTGATCTTTTTGGTATGAACCGGAATACCATTTTTACGAAAATATTTTTGAGCAACAATATCGGTCGCCATTTGTGACCAACTTTCTGGAACCTCTAGTTCGGCAGCCTGATAGACTCCACTCCCATCTGGATTACGAATTTCTGATGAACGTTTAGCAAATTTGATTTGCGAAAAAACATCTTGTCCCTTTTTAGTAAAGTAGCGGGTAATCTTCATGGTTTAAATCCCAAAAAATACATTATATATGGGATAAGATTAATCAAAAACACAATATATAGCAAGAATAAATTTGGAAGGATAACTGTTTGATTTTATGTTTTTCTAACATCTTTAGCTAAATTATCTAGAACTCCATTGATATATTTATACCCTGTAATCGATCCAAAATCTTTCGCCAACTCCAAAGATTCATTAATTATAACTTTGTACGGCACATCAATTCTAAAAATCAATTCGTAGGAAGCAAGTCTAAGTATTGCAAGCTCCACTAAATCAAGAGCACTAATTTTTCGATCAAGCAGTGGAGCGATATTGTGGTCAAGAGTATAAACATTATTGATTACCCCATTCAGTAGATCATAAAAATAATCTCCATCTACTTTTTTGGGATTTAACTTGGTTGCAAATTGCTTGCCAATATCTTCTGGATGATCAGCAGTTAGCTGCCATTGATATAATGCCTGGAGGGCCAAAGATCTAGCTTTACGACGGTTACTCGGTTTCATCTGGTTTTATTTCTAAGATATCTTTGACGGTTTTCTGTAATTTTTTAATCTCAGTATTAAAAGCTTTTACATCTTGAAAGCTCCTATATACCGAAGCAAATCGAACATATGCTACTTGATCCAACTGGCGTAACTCGTCCATCACCATTTCTCCGACAGTTTGCGAGCTAATTTCTCTTTCACCTGTAGTACGCAATCGGTGCATAATCTTTTGGATAGCAGCCTCAAGCTGCTCGGTACTTACCGGGCGTTTTTGTAAAGACTTGCGCATACTTTGTCTTAGCTTTTCATCATCAAATGGCTGGGTTGTTCCCGAACGCTTAATTACTCGCGGCAAAACTAATTCCGCTGTTTCATAGGTAGTAAAGCGCTCATTGCAAATTGGGCACTCTCTTCTTCTACGTACCTGTTTTCCTTCGCTTACCAAACGCGAATCAATTACTTTAGTATCTATTTCACTACAAAAGGGACAATGCATAGGGCAATCTTATCTTAATTTTGATTTTAGCGAAATAAATTTAATTGCCGATCTCGCTTATAGCCACCGACAACATTTCTGGTGTAATTTCGGTCATACACCTATTGTGTTTCAGCGGGCAAGTATCTCCAGAACATGGACTACAAGAAAAATTAAGTGAGATAGTTTTGGTTTTATTGCTAGACAGCGGTGGAGCAACACTAACAGGAGTAGGACCATAAATAGCTACTACGGGCTTATGTAAAGCAGAAGCTATATGCATTAGCCCAGAATCATTGGCCACGACTACTTTGGCAAGTGATAACAAATCTAGAGTGTTTGCTAAATCCGTTTTACCACATAGATCCAAGCAAATCTGATTAGATTGTTTTTGGATGATCTCAGCCAATACTTGTTCTTTTTTGCCCCCAAAAATCCAGATATCCCAACCCTCTTGTTGTTTTAGAGTGGCTAATTTAGCAAAATATTCTGGCGGCCAGCGCTTAGATTCTCTATGTTCTGGACCAGGGCAAATCGCCAAAATTGGCTTTCCAGACAACGAAATACCTAGTTTAGCCAACAATTGTTTCGCATTTTCTGGTGATACTTCTAGTTTTGGTAACTGCAGCGATTCTTTGACAGGCGTTTTATCTCTAGCTAAGCCAAGATAGACAAACCTTTGTACCATCATCGGCAGTTTTTGCGTATCAAGTTTCCTGATATCATTAACTACAATATAGCGCTTCTCGCCAATAAATCCTACTCGATTAGGTATTTTGGCAAAAAAGGGAACTAATGCCGACTTAAATGAGTTAGGGATAAGATAGGCATGGGTATAACCATTTTTGCTTAATTGCCTACCAAGCTTAAATCTTTCAATTAGCTTAATATCTCCGCGCTTGAGTGGCGATGAGATAATTTGATTGACCTCAGCCATTCTTTTAATTAGTGGATGCAAGCTGGGGATAGCAAACACATCGATGACACAATCAGGATAGTTGTGTTTTAACTGTTTGATTAGGGAATGAGTCATAACCATATCCCCAACCCAAGGTGGCGCAATAATAAGAGCTTTTTTTACCGACATATTTAGTAGCCAATAAAAAAGGGGCAAGCGCCCCTTTTTTTGTTTCAACAATTAAAGGTTAATCTTATAGATAAAACACAACTATCCT